>CAMWHW010000025.1 GCA_947174175.1 uncultured Clostridia bacterium
CCTGGCTGCAATATGACGGCACGGCGTTTGCGTTCACTTCGGACGTGGGCGCGGACGGGCTTAAAAGTATTCTGGAAAGATACGCCGCGTGCGTGGAGCTTGATCAGCCTTTCTGCGATATAAACGGTCATTCCGTCAGGCTGGAAGACTGCAAGATAGTCACCGCACCCGGACACGCGGGCAAGAACAATACATACGCTCCGTGGTACGATCTTATAAAACCCGAACAGACGGTAATAAGCGTAGGCAAAAGCTTTGCCGACTATCCGTCGTTGCAGGCGCTTTCCGATATCTGCAATTACTGCCAACCGCACTATACCATGTACGACGGCGATATAACAGTCACGGTGAGTGGCGGCGAATATAAAATAACTACAAGCAAGAAATAAACCCGACCGTAATAAAGGGGGTAAATCAAAATGATAAAACTGACTACCGCAGGCGAATCGCACGGCAAAATGCTCGTCGGAATAATCGAGGGGCTGCCTTCGAATATGCCCGTAGACATAGAGGAAATAGATAACTATCTCGCACTCCGTCAGGGCGGCTACGGCAGAGGCGGCAGACAGAAGATAGAAAAGGATAAGATTGAAATTCTGTCGGGCGTGCGCAACAAGCTTACGCTGGGCAGTCCGCTTGCGTTCAGCGTAAAGAATAACGACTACGCCAACTGGCAGGCGGTTATGGCGCCCGAGGGTGCGGACGTCACGCAAAAGACGCTCACGCGCGTGCGCCCCGGTCACGCCGATTTAACGGGCGTAATCAAGTACGACCAGACCGACGCTCGCAATATTTTGGAGCGCGCAAGCGCTAGGGAAACGGCGGTGCGCGTTGCGGGCGGCACCGTTGCAAGACAGTATTTGCAGTCGCTCGGCGTGCAGGTAGGCGGCTACGTAACGGGTGTATGCGGAGTGGATGATACCAACAGTCACGCATTTGAAGAGCTTGAAAACGCAAAGAGCCAGCCGCTGTTTATGCTGGATAACGCCGCGCAGAAAAAGGCAATGGAGCTTATCGACCGACTCAAAGCCGACGGCGATACCGCGGGCGGTGTGGTCGAAATTCGCGTAAAGGGTTTAAAGAGCGGTTTCGGCAGCTGTATGCGCTACGCGGAAAAGCTGGACGCGATTTTATGCGGCGCCGCAATGAGCGTTCAGGCAATAAAGGGCGTGGAAGTCGGCATAGGCTTTGCCGCCGCTCAGCTTCCCGGCAGTAAGGTTCACGACGAAATTTTTTACAAGGAAGGAGGGTATTATCGCGCCACGAATAATGCGGGCGGTATAGAGGGCGGAATGTCAAACGGCGAAGAGATTATTATTCGCGCCGCAATGAAGCCCATACCCACCTTGATGAAGGGGCTTAAAACCGTGGATATCGCCACCAAGCAGCCCTGCGTTGCGGCAAGCGAAAGGAGCGACGTCGCGGCAATCTGCGCCTGCGAAATTATTCTTGAAAGCGTCATCTGCCTCGCGCTTGCGGACGTCGTTTCCAACCGTCTCGGCGGCGACAATATAAAGGAGGTAAAGGAGCGTTACGCCCTCCTGCCGTAAAGTTATGCAAGATATCATTTTATCCGCACCGTCGTTCAAAAGCGTTATTCACTGCGGAGCGGGTGCGTTTGAAAAATACGCGCCGTTGATTGGGGACAATGCGTTCGTAATTACCGATTCCAACGTTTCCGCACTGTACGGCGACTTGATTTCGTCGACCTTCGGGGCGGCGCCCGTTTTCGTAATTCCTGCGGGCGAAAGAAGCAAGAATTACAAAATTTTAATTAAAATATTCGAAAAGATGACCGAATGCGGAATGACGCGCAAATGCACGGTCGTCGCGCTCGGCGGCGGCGTGGTGGGCGATATCGCGGGGCTTGCCGCTTCGCTGTATATGCGCGGCGTGAAAATCGTGCAGATTCCCACGACTCTTTTATCGCAGGTGGACAGCTCGGTGGGCGGCAAAACGGCAATCGATTTCAACGGCGTAAAAAACGTTATCGGCACCTTTTACCAGCCTTCGGAAGTCATAGTCGACCCGCTGTTTTTAAAGACTTTGCCCGCGCGCGAAATTCGTTGCGGACTGGGCGAGATAATCAAATACGGCGCGCTTGACGGCGGAATATATAATACGCTTATAAAAAATCAGGACGGACTTTTCGACCTTGCGTTTTTGGAAAGCGTTACCGCCGACTGCATACGCCACAAGGCAAAGGTCGTAAGCGAGGACGAAAAAGATTTGTCGGGCGCAAGAAAGACTTTAAACCTTGGGCACACCACGGGGCACGCGTTCGAGCTGTACTATAAGCGCAAGTCGCACGGCGAATTCGTGCTAATCGGAACGTATTACGAGCTGTATATTGCGCAAAAGTCGGGTGTGTGCGAAAAGAGTTACGCCGACAGTCTGCGTGCGCTCATTAAAAAAGTAACAAACAAAATACCCGCTTATGCGGACGCGGAACAAGCGGCGCAGGCGGCTAAATACGATAAAAAGAACGAAAGGCAGACTTCTGTTTCCATAGTTGCGCCCGCAAAGATAGGGCGGAGCGAGGAAATAATTCTGCCGCTCGATAAATACGCGCAACTGATAGCAGAGTGCGCACGCGCGTTAGCGGAGGAAAAATGAAAAAACTTGCGGTAATAGGTAAGGACGTTTCCCAGTCCACCAGCCCACAGATTCACAACTTTATAGCTTCCCAGCTTGGCGTGGAAATAACTTACGAAAGAATTTCCATTCCCGAGGAGCAGTTCGAAAGCAGAGTAGAGGAGCTTTTGAAGACCTACGACGGGCTTAACGTGACCATTCCCTATAAGCTTTCAATCATTCCGCACCTCAAAGCTACCGAGGGTGACGCAACCGCGTTTGGCGCGGTCAACACCGTGCTCACCTCCACGCTTACGGGCTACAACACCGACGGGTTGGGCTTTATGCAGATGCTTCAATCGAACGGCGTGAACGTGGACGGCTGCGACGTATTATTGCTCGGAGCGGGCGGCGCGGGCAGAAGCGTTGCCAAAAAGCTTTCGGACGGCGGTGCGCGCGTGGAAGTTTACGACAGAAATACCGACAACGCGCTAAGCGTTGCAAAACAGTTTGCAAACGTAACCGCAATCGATAAGGTCGTACCCAAAAAGCGCAAGCTGATAATCAACGCCACGGGCGTGGGTATGCACAAGTTAGAGGGGCTGTCCCCCGTACCTGCGGAAATACTGGAAGGGTGCGAGGTTGCGGTGGACCTCATATACGTTCCCGAAAAGAGCGAGTTTCTGCGCATTGCCGAAACTCTGGGCAAGAAAATAATCAACGGCAGGGCGATGCTGTTTTACCAGGCGTATTATTCCGATTGTTACTATTTCAATCTCACGCCGGCGCCGTCGCTTGCCGCGGACCTCTTTAAAAAGTACTTAAAGGAAGTGGTAAAATGAAATTCTTATTCATAAACGGAGTCAACCTCAATATGACTGGCGTGCGCGAAAAGGGCGTTTACGGAACCGAAACTCTCGACGAAATCAACGCGCAGATTAAGGCGCATTTCAAGGGCGACGAGTGCGAATTTTTCCAGAGCAATATAGAGGGCGAAATCTGCACCGCTATCCAGAGCGCAAAGGCGGACGCGATAATTTTAAACGCGGGCGCTTTCACTCATTACAGCATAGCCATCCGCGACGCAATCGCTTCCGTAAAAATTCCCGTAGTCGAGGTGCATATGTCCAACGTGCACGCACGCGAGGAATTCAGACATACTTCGGTGCTGTCCGAGGTGTGCAAGGGCGTAGTTCTCGGCTTCGGCAAAAACAGCTATATTCTTGCGGCGGAGAGCTTTAAACTGTGAACATAGTTCTTTGCGGAATGATGGGGTGCGGCAAGACGACCGTCGCCGCGGAGTTTTCATCTCTCGGCTATACCGTCGTAGATACCGACAAAATCATAGTGGAGCGGCACGGCAATATCGACGGGATATTCGCAAAGTACGGCGAGGCGCATTTCAGGGAGCTGGAAGCCGCCGTCACAGCCGAGGTTGCTAAAAAGTATAAAAGCGCCGTCATATCTCTGGGCGGAGGCTGCGTACTGCGCGCCGAAAACGTTGAAAATTTAAAGGCAACGGGCAAAATTTTCTATTTGAGAGCAATGGCGGAAACGCTTATAAAAAGGCTTAAAGGCGATACTACGCGCCCCCTTTTAAAGGGCGGACTGGAAGAAAAGGTTAATTCTATTTTGTCCGCGCGCGCTCATATTTACGAAAGTATTGCCGACTTTATTATAGATACCGACGAACTCGCCCCCGCAGAGGTGGCAAAAATAATAGAGGGAAAAATTTTATGAAGACCGTACTTATAACCGGCGGCACCAAGGGCATAGGAAAAGCCGTCGCGCAGGAATTTCTTCAACAGGGCTACGAAGTTATATTGAATTATTTCCACGACGAGGAAGCTGCGCTTTCCACTCAGTCGGAATTCAATATGCTGGGCTATTGCCCCGTACTTATGCGCGCGGACGTTTCGGACGAGGAGCAGGTTAAGGAAATGTTCAAGGAAGTGTTCCGCATCTACGGCAAGCTGGACGTTCTGGTAAACAACGCGGGCATATCCAAAGTGCAGGTCATTCAGGATACTTCCGTATACGACTGGGAGGAGGTGTTCGCAGTCAACGCAATGGGCACCTTCCTTTGCAGCAGGGAGGCCGCCGAAAGTATGATTTGCTCGGGTGGCGGCTGTATTATCAATATCGCGTCCATCTGGGGCGAGGTAGGGGCGAGCTGCGAGGTTGCGTATTCCGCTTCCAAGGGCGCGGTTATAGCGTTTACCAAGGCTCTTGCCAAGGAGCTTGCGCCGTCGTTCGTGCGCGTCAACTGCGTATCACCCGGCGTAATCGATACCGATATGAATTCCCACCTTACCGAAGTGGAAATGGAGGATCTGATAAATCAGATTCCCCTCGGACGCTTGGGTACGGGAGAAGACGTTGCCAAGGCGTGCGTGTTCTTTGCGGAAAATTCCTACGTCACGGGCGAAGTGCTTTCGGTCGGCGGCGGCTTTGCTAAATAATTTTTTAAAATTATGGCGAAAAATAAAGGAAAACACGCCCTTTTTTCGTATACAATAAATGAAAATGGAAAAATTTAAGTCAATAAGAGAAAAGACTTTTGCCGTGGAGGAGCAGTTTCTTTCCCCTTACGCCGCCAAGTCCAGGGAAACCAGGGGCAGGCAGAGGGCGGAAGAACCCTGCCAGATGCGCACCGAATACCAGCGCGACCGCGACAGAATAATATATTCCAAGGCGTTCATAAGGCTGAAAAACAAGACACAGGTCTTTTTTTCACCCGAGGGCGACCACTACGTAACGCGCTTAACGCACACGCTGGACGTTTCGCAGATTGCGCGTTCGCTTGCCCGCGCCCTTTCTCTTAACGAAGATTTAGCCGAGGCAATCGCGCTCGGTCACGATTTGGGGCACACGCCATTCGGACACAGCGGCGAAAGAATACTGAACAAACTTGCGCCCAACGGCTTTAAACACAACGAGCAGTCGGTAAGAGTGGTCGACGTTCTGGAAAAGGACGGTAAGGGACTTAACTTAACGTTCGAGGTGCGCGACGGTATCTTAAACCACAAAAAGGGTTTGAAGCCCGCCACGCTGGAAGGCAAGTGCGTAAACATAGCCGACCGCATAGCGTACATAAACCACGACTTGAACGACGCGGTGCGCGCGGGCATATTAAAGCTTGACGACGTTCCGCGCGATATCACCGCCGTACTCGGCTCGACCTCGCGCGAGAGGATAAATACCGCCGTAAACTCGGTATGTCAAAACAGTTTCGGCAAGGCGGAAGTAGAGCTTGGCAGCGACGTGCAGGAGGCAAGTGATGAGCTGCGTAAGTTTATGTTCGAAAAAGTGTATCTCACGCAGTTTGCGCGCGGCGAGGAGCTGAAAGCCGAAAGAATGATTTCGTCGCTTTACGACTATTTTACCGACCACCCCGAAGAACTGCCGCCGACGTACGTCACCCTATTGAAAGATTATCCCAAGGAGCAAATCGTCTGCGACTATATTTCTTCCATGACCGACAGGTACGCTGTGTACGTTTTCAACCGCATATTCGTGCCGCGCGGCTGGACCTTCGTTGACGAAATCAATTGAACTTTTAAAATAATAAACGTAGCAAGCAAAACCGCGTTTTTGCGCAGCGCGACCCAATTTGCGCATATCTGCGCCTCAGTAGGTGAATTGCCGCATTTTCTAATAATTGAGGGCGCTGAAATAATGCGGCAAGAGGGCAACGCCCTTAAAGTCGAAAAAATATCTTTCATCGTCTTGAAAGAGATTTTTTCGAGAAAGGATTTTTTATGGCAGGCGTTGATCAGGAGTTTTTAAGAACTCTGAAAGAAAAAGTTAATATCGTGGAGGTGGCGCAAAGCTACGTCACGCTTGAAAAGAGGGGCGCGACCTATTGGGCGTGCTGCCCTTTTCACCACGAAAAAACTCCGTCGTTTGCTATAAACGAATCGGGACAGTTCTATCACTGTTTCGGCTGCGGAGAGTCGGGCGACGTTATCCGCCTCGTTTCCGAACTGGACAGTCTGGACTTTATGGAAGCGGTCAAATCGCTTGCCGAGCGCGCCAAAATTCCCATGCCGGAAACGGGCGGCGACTATCAGAAGACCGCGGAAATGAAGCGCAAGCGCGACACTCTTTTAAAAATATTGAACGACTGCGCGCACTTCTATCTTAACAACCTCAATTCGGGCAACGCCGACGCGCACATAGAGTACATTTTAAAGAGGCAGATACCTTCCAATATGGTGCGCACGTTCGGGCTGGGCGCCAGTCTTAACTTTACCGACCTGCCCAAATATCTGCTGCAAAAGGGCTATTCGCGGCAGGACATCGTGGACAGCGGCACGGTTAACGAAGCCAACGGCAGACTGACCGACGCGCAGGGCGGCAGACTTATTTTCCCGCTCATAAATTCGTATAACGAGGTAATCGGGTTCGGCGGCAGAGCGTTAAAGAAAACCGACTTCGGCAAGTACGTAAACACGCGCGACACGCTTATATTCAATAAAAGAAAAAATCTTTACAATATAAACCTTCTTAAAAAGCTGAAAAGAACGCAAACTGTTAAAGAGGTCATAATGGTCGAGGGCTATATGGACACGCTCTCGCTGTACCAGGCGGGCTTTAAAAACGTCGTTGCAAGCATGGGTACGTCGCTCACGCAGGACCAGGCGCGGCTTATAAAGAGGTACGTCGACACGGTGCTTATCAGCTACGACGGCGACGGTGCGGGACAGAAGGCAAATTTAAGGGGGCTGGACGTCTTGAAGGACGAGGGGCTTAACGTAAAGGTAGTTCCCCTTCCCGAAGGGCTGGATCCCGACGACGTTATAAAACAGCGCGGCGTGGAAGGCTATCAGGCGTGTCTGGACGCGGCTATGCCGCTAATCGACTACAAGCTTGCCGTGCTTAAAAGAGATTTCGATTTAACCAAGACCGAGGACAAGCGCAGATACGTTTCGGAAGCTTTGGGAATTATCCGCACCGCGGAAAGTGCGGCTGAGCGCGAAGATTTGTTAAAGCAGCTGCGCGACGCGTCGGGAATTTCATTCGAGGCGTTAAAGCGCGATCTGGAAGCAAAGCCCGTACAAAAGGAAGTTAAAACCGAACCGCCTCCCGTCAGAAAGGACGCGGCGGACGTTTCCAAAAAGGCGTCGCGTTTCGTTCTGTCGGCGTTCCTTTTCGGCGCGGACTATACCCGCGACCTTGATATAGAGGACGTTACTTTCAGGGACGAAGTTCACGCGATAATCGCAAAATACGTCAGAAGCAAAAAGCTTATGGACGAACCCGTAAGACTTAGCGAGCTTTTCGAGTTCTTTGACGAAAAGACGCCCGAGTATGAAGAACTCACGCGTATTCTGGACTATTCCGAAGGCGGAGGCTTTACGGGCGACGTTGCCGAAAAATATTTTGCCGACTGTCTTTTAAGACTTAAACTCGACGGTATAGAAGCCGAAATTGCGGAAGCCACCAAACAGCTTGACGGTGCGGACGATTTACGCAAGAGAGCGGCTATCGCACAGAAAATAATCGAACTCACAAAACAAAGGGAAAAAATCAAAAACGGTGCAAACGGCTTGTGATATAAACAAGGACCTGCAACGGAGGGTAAGGTAAATATGAATTTAACCGAACAGAAACTCAACGAAATTTTGAAACAGCTTATCGACAGCTATTCGTACAAGGGCGCAATCACTACGAACGCCCTCTGCGACGTGCTTGAAAAGTACGAAACCACGCCCGCGCAGGTTGACTACGTCTATAAGTCCATAGCCGAAGTCGGTATTCAGATAATCGACGAAGCCGAAAGGGATAAGGAGCTGTACGAACAGGCGCTTTCCGATATCAGCCTTGATGACCCCGTCAAGATGTATTTGAAGGATATCGGCGAAGTTCCCCTTCTTTCCGCGGACGACGAAATAGACCTTGCTCGCAGAATTCAGGAAGGCGACGAGGAAGCCAAAAAGAAGCTTTCGGAAGCCAATTTGAGACTGGTCGTTTCCATTGCAAAGAGGTACGTCGGCAGAGGTATGCTCTTTCTCGACCTCATTCAAGAGGGCAACCTCGGCTTAATGAAGGCGGTGGAAAAGTTCGACTATCAAAAGGGATTTGAGTTTTCAACTTACGCCACTTGGTGGATTCGTCAGTCCATTAC
>CAMWHW010000026.1 GCA_947174175.1 uncultured Clostridia bacterium
GGTACGCAGAGGGTGGTCGAGGAGCTTTCGCGCCTGTTCCCGTCGGCGCGCATTATCCGAATGGATAACGACACCGTTTCGGGCAAGGACGGGCACTATAAGATATTGAAACAGTTTGCCGAAAAGAAGGCGGATATACTTGTGGGAACGCAGATGATTGCCAAGGGGCACGACTTCCCCGCGGTAACTCTGGTCGGTATTCTGGACGCAGATATGAGCCTGCACTTTTCGGACTACCGCAGCGGCGAGCGCACCTTTCAGCTCATTACCCAGGTCGCGGGTAGAAGCGGCAGGGCAGGCGATAAGGGCAAGGTGGTGTTACAGACCTATTCGCCCGAAAACTACATACTGCGCTTTGCCGTGCAGTACGATTACAAGAGCTTTTTCGAAAACGAAGTCAAGATGCGCAAAGCAGCGCTCTATCCGCCGTACTCGCTTATATGCCGCGTGATGGTGGTTGCCGAAAAGGACGACAAGGCGCTGGAAGCGTTGAAGAACGTCTTCTTTGCGATTGATAAAATACGTGCCGAGGACCCCGGCGATTTCATCTTTTTCAACAAGATGCACTCGCCCATAAAGCGCATACAGAACAAGGTGCGCTATCAGGTTCTCGCCCGTCTGCGCACGCAGAAACATTTAAAGCAAATCTACGATATAGCGGTGGAGTGCACCACGCCCGACGCGCTGGTGTACGTCGAGGAAAACCCCGCCAATTTGTCTTAGTTAAAAGGAGAAATATATGCCATACAGATACGTTGTACAAGTCGGTGACGAGGTGTTAAGAAAGAAGTGCGAAGAGGTGAGAAAGTTTGACGACGAGCTTGCCGCGCTTCTGGACGATATGAAGATTACCGTGCGCCAGGAGGACGGCGCAGGGCTTGCCGCGCCGCAGATAGGCGTCAGTTTAAGGGCGGTGGTAATCGACCTGGACGAGGGCTACTTTGAAATGATTAACCCCAAAATACTTTCCGTCAAGGGCGAGCAGAGGGGTGAAGAAGGCTGCCTTTCCGTCAAGGGCAAGACCGGCGTGGTCACCCGCCCCAACAAGGTCAAGGCGGAATACCGCGACCGCACTGGCAAAAAGCACACCGTCACGGGCACGGGACTTTTCGCGCGCTGTATGTGCCACGAGTTCGACCACCTGGACGGTATCTTGTATATCGACAAGGCGGAAGAGGTTTTCGATAAATGAAAATAGTTTATGCGGGTTCGCCCGAATACGCCGTACAGCCCCTGCGCGCCCTGGTGGAATCGGGCAGGGAAATAGTTGCGGTAATAACTCAGCCGGACAAGCCCACGGGCAGAAAGCGTATTCTTACGCCCACGCCCGTCAAGGCGTATGCGCAAAGTCTGGGCATACCCGTGCTGGACTATCCGAAAATCAGGGAGCACGCAAAGGAGCTTGCTTCGCTCGGCGCGGACATAATGTTTACGTGCGCCTACGGCCAGCTTCTTTCGCAGGACGTTCTCAACGCGTTTCCTAAGGGAGTGTACAATCTGCACGCATCGCTGTTGCCCGAGTTCCGCGGCGCAAGTCCCATTCAGTCGGCAATATTGTCGGGCTGCGAATATACGGGCGTGACCGTTATGAAGACCGAGCTTGCGCTCGATTGCGGCGGCATACTGCTTGTCAAACGCTGTGCGGTGGGCAATATGACCTGCGGAGAGCTTTCGGGCGAGCTTTCTTTACTTTCGGCGCAGGCGGTTATAGAGGCGGCGGATATTCTCGAACGCGGGGACGAAAACCTGCTCGTTCAGGACGAGGCGCGCGCAACCTACTGCAAAAAGATTTCCAAGGACGACGCGCGCGTTGATTTTAATAAAGGCGCAAAGGCGGTTGCAAATTTAATTAACGCAATGAGCCCTTCGCCCGCGGCGTTTGCATATCTTAACGGCAACCCCGTCAATTTATTAAAGGCAATTCCCTGCGACGGTGCGGGAGAGTGCGGAACGGTGCTCTCCGCGGATAAGCGCGGAATAGTCGTTGCGTGTGCGGACGGTGCGGTAAATATAAGCTTAATTCAGTTTGCGGGCGGCAAGCCCCTTGCGGCGGCCGACGCGGTGAACGGCAGAAAAATCAAGGCGGGCGACAGGTTTGACTAATCCGCTTACAGACCCCTATTTAGTGCTTGCAAAGGTATATAGCGGGGGCAAATTCTTAAAACAGGCAATATCCGAAACGCCCGTCGAGCCTTTAAACGCCGCTCGCACGGTAAAGATATGCTACGGCGTTCTGGATAAGGATATATATTTAAACTATATAATTTCCGCCAACGTGCAGAGCGCGCCCAAGGCGGCTGTAAGGCTCATTTTAAAGATTGCGCTGTACATGCTGGAATTTATGGGCAAGCACGACTATATGGTCGTGGACTGTGCCGTGGAGCTTTGCAAGAAGCTGGGCAAGGGCGGCGCCGCGGGTTTTATCAACGGGTTCTTACGCTCGTATAAAGTGCCCGAACTTCCCGAAAATTCCGCGGAAGCGCTTTCTATAAAGTGCTCGGCTCCGCTGTGGCTGACCAAAAAAATCAAGCGCAGTTACAAGGCGGACGCGGAGCAAATTCTGTCCGCACAGAGCTTGGGGCAGTGCGTGCGTTTCGTGCGCGGCGAAGAAAAATATCTGGGCTCACAGCACGTTGATACGCCCTTCGGCGGCGTATATATCTTTCCCAACTTTCAGCGCGACGAAGGGTTCTTTGCAGGGGACTACACCTTTCAGTCGGTCGGTTCGGTTGCAATCTGTTCGGCAATATCCCCGTGCGAAAAGCTTCTGGACGCGTGCGCGGCTCCCGGCGGCAAGTCGGTCTTGCTTGCGGGCAAGTGCAAAAGCGTGACCGCGTGCGAAATTCATCCCCACCGCAAAAAGCTGATTGAAGAATACGCCGCAAGAATGGGAACGGAAAACGTAACGGCAGCGGTTGCGGACAGCTCGGTTTTTAACCCGCAGTTCGAAAGCGCGTTCGACGCGGTGCTGGTCGACGCGCCCTGTTCGGGAACGGGCGTAATCGCCGAAAACCCCGATATAAAACTCAACCGTAAGGAAGAGGATATTTCCGCGCTTGCGGAAGTGCAGTCGCGCATACTCGCAAACTGCGCGCGGTACGTCAAACCCGGCGGCGTGCTGTATTATTCAACGTGCTCGGTACTGCCCGAAGAAAACGACAGTATTGCGGTCGCCTTTTTGCAGGGGTGCGAAGATTACGACCTGGAAGTGCCGTCGTCCCCGCTCGGACACAGGCGCACCAACTACGGCTTGCAGTTTCTGCCGCATATCTCGCTTGGCGCGGGTTTTTATCTGACGGCGTTCAGGAGAAAGAAATGAAAAAGTCACGGAAGAATTACATACAAAGCTGCGAGGTTTCCGAAGTTACGGAAGTCGTCCTGGGCGGCTATAAACAGAAAATCGCAATCGAGGGTAAAAAGAAAGATTTGCCCGTGGTCGTCTGTCTGCACGGCGGACCGGGCTCGCCCGTGCCCTTTTCGGTGGGGTGCCGCGGACTCTTCCCCGAGTGGACGGATAAGGCAATTATGGTTTACTGGGACCAGCTCGGTTGCGGCTGCAACAATTATAAGATTGACGACAGTTTCAAAGTGGAAAACTTCGTGGATATGACGTGCGACCTCGTTTCCGAAATGAAGGAGAGGTTTCCCGAAAACAAGCTGTTTTTATTCGGCGTAAGCTGGGGCAGTATTCTCGCGCTTCACGCGGCTCTGCGCGTTAGCGCAAAGATAGACGGGGTATTCGTCTACGGACAGGTTTTAAAAAATCTTTTCTTCAACGGCGAGGTGGAAGCCGCTTTTGAAGGCGCTCCGCAAAAGGCGAAGCAAGCCGCGTTGAAAATTTTGCAGGCGGGAACGGACTTAGATTACGCGGTTTTAGATAAAAATCTCAGAAAGCTTTACAAGCTGTTAAGGAAATATACCGACGCGTACACCAACAGAAACGCAGCCCCTGCGCCCATCGGCGAAATAATAAAAGGGCTTCTTACAAGTCCCGACTATTCTTTCAAAGATTTTAAAGCGGTGGTGAGAAACGGATACAGATTTAACAAAACTCTTTTGCTGGACCATCTCAATACGGACTTAACGCCTCTGCTTTCCGAAGTTAAGGTAAGATACGTTATGTTGCAGGGCGATACGGATATTATAACTTCCACGAAGAACGTGCTGGCAGCCGTTGAAAAGTGCGGCAACCAAAACGTGTCCGTCAAGGTAATAAAGGACGCGGGGCATCTGCCCTCGGCGGCGGCTATGAACGAGTGCTTTAAAGTGCTCCTGCAATTTATACAATGAAACGAATTATTCAGGATCTGAATTACAACCAAATAAACGAACTGGTCGTCTCGCTGGGTCAGCCGAAGTTCCGCGCAAAGCAGCTGTTTCTGGGAATTACGCAGGGAAAAAGAATCAGCGAAATTTCCGTGCTGCCCCAGTCCTTCCGCGAATTGCTTTTAAACGATTTCGAGGACTGTCCCGTAGAAATAATCAAGACATTGAAGAGTGAGGACGGCACCGAAAAATATCTGTTCCGCCTTGCCGACGGCAATATAATCGAGGGCGTTTTAATGCGCTATAAGTACGGCAACACGCAGTGCGTTTCCACGCAGGTGGGCTGCCGCATGGGCTGCAAATTCTGCGCAAGCACGCTGGGCGGCAGGGTGCGCGACCTGACCTCGGGAGAAATTCTTGCGCAGGTGCTGACCGTAAACGCACTGCACGCGCAGGGCAAGGAAAGGGGCGTAACCAACATAGTTTTAATGGGCAGCGGCGAACCCTTGGACAACTACGATAACGTCGTTTCGTTTTTAAAAAACGTGACCGCGCAGGAGGGAATTAACATTTCGGCGCGCAATATATCGCTTTCAACCTGCGGACTTGCCGATAAAACGCGTGATCTTGCCGACGAGGGCATACCCGTAAATCTTACCGTTTCCCTGCATTCGACCAGCGATACCGAGCGCGCACGCACTATGCCCATTGCCAACAAGTGGACGATTGCCGAGGTGCTGGAAGCGTGTGCGTATTACTTTGAAAAGACGGGCAGACGGTACATATTCGAGTACGCGCTGATTGCTGGCGAAAACTGCGACGAGCGCCACGCCGAGCAGCTTATTGCGCTGTTAAAGGGCAAGCCCTGCCACGTCAATTTAATAAGGTTGAACGAGGTCAAGGAAAGGAGCCTTGCCGCCGCGGACGAAAAGCAGGCGTACAGATTTTTGGGTCTGCTGGAAAAAGGCGGACTTTCCGCAACTATGCGCCGCAGGACGGGAGCCGACATCGGCGGCGCGTGCGGTCAATTAAGAGCTTCGTATCTCGATAAATAAGCGGCGCAAAGCAAAAATAATTATTTTTTAATTTCTGTAAACGAAGCCGTATTTTTTAAAGTATATATAGTGACAAAAGCGTTTTACAAATAACGATAAGGATAAAGGATATGTCAAAAGTTAAAGTAGCACCTTCTATTTTGTCAGCCGATTTTTCGGCTATGGGTGAAGCCGTAAAAAAGGTGGAAGCGGCGGGCGCCGACTGGATACACTGCGACGTTATGGACGGCAGCTTCGTCGCGCCCATAACCTTCGGCGGTCAGATGGTAAAAAACATACGCAAGATTACCAAGCTGCCGCTGGACGTTCACCTTATGATAGAGCACCCCCAGACGCAGATCAAGTTCTTTGCGGAAGCGGGCGCGGATATAATAACCGTGCACTACGAGGCGTGCAAAAAAATTTCCGATAGCTATTTAAGAGAGACCTTGCAGCTTATCAAATCGTACGGCGTAAAGTGCGGCACGGTAATCAATCCCGACACGCCCGCAGAGTGTGTTTACGACGTAATAGACATTTGCGATATGGTGCTTATTATGTCGGTATTCCCCGGTTACGGCGGACAGAAATTTATACCTTCCGCGCTTGAAAATGTCAAAAAGGTGCGCGAATATGCTTTAAATATCGGCAAGAGCGGGCTTGAAATAGAAATAGACGGCGGCGTTACCGTGGATAACGCGGAGCTTATCCGCCGTGCGGGCGCAACAATTCTCGTTGCGGGTTCGGCGGTGTTCGGCGCGGACGATATGCGCGCGGCTATCGGCAATATAAGAGGTGAAATATGAAGGGAATACTGCTTTTGAACGGCGTGCCCTACGCGGGGCAGATAAACGCGGACGACGCTTACGTAGTCTGCTGCGACGGGGCTTACGAATGGGCAAAGGGCAAGGTGAGAATAGATAAAAACGTGGGCGACTACGACAGTCTCCCCTACGTTCCCGAGCCGCCCCCCAGCAAGGTATATCCCAATGAAAAGGACTTTACCGACGGCGAACTTGCTATGAACGCGCTGTTTGAAAAAGGCGTGGACACGATAGAAATTTACGGCGGAGGCGGCGGAAGAGAGGACCATTTCCTGGGCAATCTGCACCTTTTGTATCTGGCGTACACGCGCGATGTAATCGCAAGGCTGATAACCGAAACCTCGGTAATATTTACGGGCAGCGGCAAGGTCAAATTAAAGGGCGCAAAGGGCGCAACCTTTTCGCTGTTGCCTTTCGGCGGACCCGTGCATATAATAAGTAGTACGGGGTGCAAGTACGCCTATCCGAAAATGATAGGTTACGGCGAATGCCGCGGAATTTCCAACGTCGTGGAAAGTGACCAGGCGTGCGTGGAAATAGACGAGGACGACTGCGCTCTGATTATCGTAAACAGGGGTAAAGTATGACTATCATCTGCATTAAACCGCCAAAGCCTTTAAGGAAAATTTTAAAGCTGATATGCCGCAGATAAAGTACGCCGATATGCACTGCGATACCGTCACCGTCTGCTGTGACGCGGGCGGAAACCCGGACGGTTTTCGCGGTCAGATAAACTTGAAAAAATTGCGTGAAAGCGGCTGTTCGGCGCAGTGCTTTGCAATCTTTACGGAAGGGAAAAATTCCGCCGCGGACTTTGAAAGGTACGCGGCGTTTTATCGTGCTCAATTTATCAATAACCCCCTGATATTGCCCGTTCAAAGCTGTTCCGACCTAAAAAAAGCGCAAAACGAGGGTAAAATTGCCGCAATACTCACGGTTGAAAATCTCGGCTTTACGGGCGGCGATTTAAGCGCAATTCCCGACCTTAAAAAGCTTGGCGTGCATAGGGCTTCGCTCGTGTGGAATAACGCAAACTGCTTTGCTTATCCCAACCTGATTTTCGAGGGCGGGAAGCCGCTGTTTGCGGCAAGGGAGGAGCGCGGTCTGACCGCCCTCGGTAAAGACGCCGTACGCGCGTTGAACGACAACAAAATCATAGTCGATATTTCCCATCTGTCGGACGGCGGCGTTGAGGACGTTCTGGATATATCGACCGCGCCGATAGTCGCAAGCCATTCAAACTGCGCCGCGGTATGCGGAGTGTGCCGCAACCTTACCGACGGTCAGCTTAAAAAAATAGCCGAAAGCGGCGGCGTTGCGGGGCTCAATTTCTGCCGTGATTTCGTTGGCGGTGAGAGCGCGTTCGAAAGTCTGTGCCTGCACTTGAAGTATATGATTAAAGTCGGGGGAGAGGATCTGCCCGCGCTGGGCAGCGACTTTGACGGCATACCGCCTTACGACGAGCTTGCGGGCTGCGAAAAGGTGCAAAGTCTTCTGGAATATTTTGCGCGCAGCGGAATTTCGCCGCGCGTGCTCGAAAAGGTTGCGTACGGCAATTTCGCAAGGGTTTTTAAGCAAGTCGTAGGGTAATAGTTGCAAAATGCGCGGCGGTGTGATAAAATATTTACGTTATGAAAAAGCTTGCTGTTGCCGCTCTTTCGGCGGCGTGTATAATTTCGGCAGCCGCTTTTGCGGGCTGTAATTCGGGCGAAGCGGCGGTCAACTATAAACTGTCGGAGGACGGAACGCACTATATAGTTGCGGGCGTTACGGGCAACCTGCGCGCACTCACGGAGTACGACGTGCCTTCGACCTATTGCGCGGAGGAGGGCGGACAGGCTCTGCCCGTCACCGAAATAGGCGACGACGCGTTTATGAACTGCACGCGCCTTGCAAAAGTCACAATTCCCGACACGGTCACGCGCATAGGCGCGCGTGCGTTCGTGCGGTGCGCGTTCACTTCGTTTACAATTCCCGAAAGCGTGACGGTTATCGAGTCCAAGGCGTTTTTCGATTGCAGCTATTTGGAGGAAATAATTATTCCGCACAGCGTAAAGTCGCTCGGCGAGATGGCGTTTTACAGCTGCACTTCGCTTAAAAGCGCTTACGTGAAGGCGGAAATAGAGACTCTGGAACCTTATACGTTTTACAACAGCGTTTACGGGCAGGGGCAGAACGTCTTTTACAGCACCAGTTTAACCAAGGTATATCTGCCCGCGTCGCTTAAAAGAATACACATAACCGCGTTGCAGGGCAACCTTATAACCGATATCTATTTTGCGGGCACCGAGGAGCAGTGGGACGAGCTGTATTTTTACGAGATGGTTGCAAAGAAGGTGGACGGCAAGGAAACGGACGAAAAGGAAGAAAAGCGGTTCGATAAAAAGGACGTCGTGGGAACGACGGAAATTCACAAGAATTCGGAATTCTGATTTAAAAACAAAAACGCCGTGCGCTTAAACTAAGCGCACGGCACTTTTTTTAAATTCAATTTACGCTCTTTCCACGGTTTTAAGGCATCTGGTGCAAACGTAATCGTTCACGGTCTTGCCTTCCGCATTAACGTAGGAA
>CAMWHW010000027.1 GCA_947174175.1 uncultured Clostridia bacterium
CGATAATATACCGCCGTTAAAATTCTTTTATCATCCGGACTGTACCGTCGGTATCGGAATTTCGCCGATTCGGGGACGGGCGTTTGCACCCGTCCTTAGTGGACTATGACCACCGGTGGGGAATTTCACCCCGCCCCAAAGAATATCTATTTAATTTGTAGTTACATTATAGTAGCCCGCAAACGCCTTGTCAAGTATTACACACTAAAACGGCTATATTTATATCGGCTTAACAAATGGACTTAATTCGCCGCCGTTCAGAGATACCGCTATACCGTTTAAAAAATCGTCGTACTCATCGTCGCTGTAAGTTGCGTCGGTTATTTTTTCCAACATTGCTTCCGCAATATTTCCGTACGACTCCTTGTCAAAATCTTCGCAGGTAATCGTTTTAACGCTGAGTCTTTTAATCATAGCGGGCGGCGCGTAGTCGCAGGTTACCGAAATCATTTCGGTCTTGGTATGCACCTTTGCAAAATCCTCGCACTGGCGGGCAATATTTTTATAATACGTTGCCGTCTTTTTACGCAGATTGTACGCATCGGAATAAATTACGAACAATAACGGCGCAACGTCTGGGTCGGATATTATCTGCATCAGATAGGGTTCTCTATCATCAAACGGCACGTATTTAAGAGACTCGGGCGGGAAAAACACGTCTGTCTTTTTAGAAAGTATTTCGTATAGCCCGTGCGCTACCTCAGCATCCGCGTTATTAGAATAATCGTATAGAATTATTGCGCGGTAAAGCGGAAGACTTTCCCTTATAAGGATATTGCGCTGCCGCAAAAACTCTATCCTTTCACACAGCGCAACCCACTGGTTTTTTTGCTTGCCGTTGTATTTTTCTTTTAATTCCAACCAGTCTTTATTTTTATATACGGGCCGTCTGTCTGTCGAATAGCACTTGCACGTCTTAACTCTGTCCGTACCATCAAAGGAGTATTCTGTAACTTCGTAATAATTTAATATACAACCGAATTCACCTTCGGGCAAATTTTCGTGGCGTTCGAGAAGCCCATCCAATTCCAGTTGCGAATCATCAAATCTTCCGATGCGGCGGTAACCTTCCGCCAATGCAAGTCTTTCTGCGTCGCCCTTACCCAAACGCGTCGTCGTATCGGTGACTACGCTTCCGCAACGCGGACATATTAGCGCATCCTCACCGTTAAACACTATTTCTACGCCACATCCGGGACATTTGACACCGTGCATATTACACCCGTTATTTGCTTAATTTATTACCGCAGTTGGGACAGAAAGGAGTACCCCACGCAACCGTAGTTCCGCAAGACGAACACTTTGCAGAAATATTTTCACGAGGGATAACCGCACCGCACGCGGGGCAGTATTTTGCGTCCGGTTTATACTCAGCGCCGCAAACCGAACAGTGCCTGCCCGCACTTTTTACCGTATCGGTTACCGCAACAGATTTCAACGCCTCGCTGCGGGATATTTCCACGTCTTTGTACGCGTCAATCACTTTTTCCTGTACGCCCACGGATGAATCGCGCAATTTATCCTCACGCGCCCATGCTCTGTCCTCGTCTTCGTGTCTGAGTTTGCGTTCGTACTCTATTTCATCTCTTGCACGCGCGGTTTTACGATTATACAGCGCGTCGTCCAAATCGCCGTCGTCTAACTCGCGTTCCTTACGCCTGCGCTCCGCCATATATTCGCGCTCCTTGACTCTTTCCCGTCTTTCGGCGCGAACCATTTCCCTGTCGTAGAAACTATCTTCCTCGTAAATATCTTTTATTTCCCTTTCCTGCTCCTCGGGAATATTGATGTCTTCAATAATGAAATCGCACACCTCAAATCCGAAGTAGTCTTTGAATTTGTCCGAAAGTTCATTTTTAACACGCGATTGTACGTCGTATTTAGCAGTCTTAAAATCAACGTATGAAACGTTGCCGTCCCTCAATGCCTTGCTGATTGAGCGCACGGTATCGTCCACTACTTTGGTCCGGATATGATCCTGTAAATCAATTATTGAAAACACCTGTCCGAAATTGGCAACGAGTTCAAGATAAAATTTCGACGGGTCGTATACTCTGATATCCATAACTCCGAATGCACCGACAGAAACGGGTTTACCGATTTTAGGGTCAACGTATTCAAACCTTTGATGGGCTTTCGTTCCCCAATTAACGGGCAGTTTTACCGTTTTGGATATATAAATTACCTTTAAAGAATATAACGATTTAATATTCGAGTCGGTTAATTTGAATTCTCCGGCTGTGTAAACGCCGCCGACGGCGCCGTTGCAAATTACGATTGCCGAATGCGTGGGCGGTACTATTCCGACCATCTGCGGTTTGATTTTATTTATTTCAACCAATTCAAAAAGTTTGGAATTATTCAACTGCGGATTGATTACGTCTCCTACACGTTGACCCGAGCCGAATTTTTTATTGCGCAGCACTAACCACAATATTATCCCAGTAACCGCCGCTACGACGGCAACCACGGCTATTACTATTGCCGCTATGGCACCATTACTTATACTTGCAAGTAACATACTTTTTTCTCCTTAGTAAAATTAAGCTGCTCTTCTGCCGGAACTTACCTTATCTTTCGACCGATTATTTGCGTTTGCCCTTCGCTCAACTTTTTCATACTTGACTTTCAAATCATCGTTTTCTTTTCTCAAAGCTTTCACCTGAGTTGCCGCGGCAATTGCCTGTTGTTCACTCTCTGCTTGTTTTTTCTCCGCTTCTAAACGTTTTGCGCGCTCTTCGGCAATGAGCTTCTCAGCCTCAGCTTGGTTTTGGTTATTTTTGAGCAGTACGCCGTACTTTAATACCATCTGCTTTTCAAATTCTTCATTGCTTTGCAATCTGGTACTCATCTGTCGTGTAGCCTTGGCGTATTGCTCGTTAGCCTCATACTTCATCGCCTGCACGACAGCAAACCTCTTCATAATCTTGATTTGCTTAACTTTTCTTACGATACGCACTATAAACATTATAGGTGAAGCTACGCAAAGAATAAGAAAAAACAGTACGCTTAGTATAATACCGAAGCATCTTGCCCGTACCGTTTTTATTATAGTTCCGAACGAGGCAAGCAAAGTGGGAAAGAATAGAATAAAGGACAAAAAGAACAACGCCATATATCCTAACGACAACAGAACGATTTCTATTGCCGTACCTAAGATAAATCCCACGATAATAAAGATGATTTCTTTCTTTATTTCCTTTTTTCTCTGCATTGCCCAGTTCACGTCCGCCGCCATTTCGGCATTAAGGCAGTCTACGCAAAGAATATCTCCCGTTTCTTCCGACCTCAATTTATCCGCACAGTCTCTGCACAAACCTTTGCCGCAGCGCGTACATTTTGCAACGGCGGGACGGTCCTCGCAGTTGCAGTGGTGGTAACATCTCAATTCTGCCATAACTCAAATATTTCCTCTTGCGTAATTTATCTCATTGAGTATAAATACCTAATTAGATATATTTGATTATATATCAACCTAAAAGGATATGTCAAGTATCTAAAAAGATATTTTGTGGCAAAATTTAGTTATGGAAAAAAATGAATTTATTGAAATTTTTAATGATTTGTTGGCCGAAGAAGGACTTAACAGAAAACAGTTTGCCGAAAAGTGCGGCATACCCTACACCACCGTTATCGGCTGGACGTCATTAAACCGATTGCCCGATTTCACCGCTCTTATAAAAATCGCAGATTTTTTTAATTGTTCTATTGACTATCTCACGGGCAGACGAAACGACTTTGAAAAAGCTATTGCTGCAAGCAATCCGTCCTCACGCGAAAAAATACTTTTAAAGCACTTTCGCGCCCTCGATAACGAAAACAAAGAACTCGTTATAAAACTCGTACAAAACCTTTCCTAGCCACAAATAGAAACAGCCCCGCGGCGAATGCCGCGGGGCTGTTTTTTCGTTTAATCTTTTTTATCCGGTTCATCGCCGAAACCCATATCGGTTACGGGGTCGGCGGGCGTATAAAAGCCGCCTACGTCGAACACACGACCGTCGTCCACGGGCATGGGCGCAACGATATTGCGCACGATAGTCCTGCCCGCGGGCGCCTGCGCCTGAGGCGCGGTCTGCGCGGGTTTTTTGGTGGTGTCAATCTTGGTCGTAGTCACCGTGGTCATAACCGCGTCGGGCGGATAAACGGCGTTTGCCGTTGCCGTGGAAGAACCGCCGTCCGTCAGTTGAGCGGGCTGTGCGGGAGGCGCCGCAACGACGGGCTGAGCAGCCGAAGCCAGCACGTTTTTAAGCGCGCGCGTCATGATTTCGGTCATGGCGTCCACGTTGACGTCCGCAAGACGGTCGCCGCGTTTGAGCTCGCTTATTTCGTCGTGCATTGCCGCCTGCGCAGCTTTGATTTCCGCAAGCTCCCTGGCCGCCTGCGCAGCCTTTAAAGCCGCAAGCTCGGTTTCGATTCTGGTCATCTGCGCGCTGTCCGCAGAGCCGCCGCCAGCCGCCATAGGCTGACCGCCCGACTGCGGCATTTGCATTTGCTGCATCTGCGGCATCATCTGGGGCATCATTTGCGGCATCATCATCTGAGGCATCTGTGCCTGAGACATACGCGCCATACGCTCCTCGCGTTCCTCGCGGCGGCGCTCTTCTTCGCGCTGTCTGCGCTCCTCTTCCCTGCGTTCGCGCTCTTCCTTTTCTTCCAGCCTGTGCTGCTCCTCGCGCGCCAGCCTCTCCTCCTCGCGCTTGCGCTTTTTCTTGCTTGCGCTCGCGATTATGCAGATAAGTATTATGAGGAACAGCAGCACTGCCGCGCCGATTACGAACCACAGCCAGTTGACTTTTAAGAACCTTACGATTTTATCCCACGTCGTAAGCTCCTTCGCGGGCGTGGTATAGCTGAACGATTTTACCGTATAGGCAGCCGCGCTTGCGTCAAGCTCGAAGTTCTCGGTGTCTAAAAGTTCCGCCTTTACGAAGTACTGAGTTTCGTGAGCTAAGTCCGCCGCCGCAACCTCTTCGGTGCAAGCTTCGTCCTTATAGTATTTCAAGGTTACTACGTCGCTGAACGCGCCGATATAGCTTTCACTTGCGAATACGGGAAGCGCGCCGTCCGTCTTGGTTGCCGTCAGAACCGCCTTTGATATGTTCCAGTCAACCGCCGCTTCGTGCGCCAACAGCGTTACTTCTTCGGTTTCACCGTCGTATACTACCGCGGCAAACACGGACTTTTTATAAGTCGTCGCAGTTGCCCACTCGTAGTTTTCGGGGTCGTTCAACGCGAACACCGCTTTATATGTGCCAACCCCCAAACCGCTTTGAAGCTTGTCGGTAACGAAAGTCATTAACGCACTATCATAGCCGTTGAAGTTATCAATCGTCGGTTTAACCGTCACGCCCGTGTAGCTAAGACCGCCCTTGAACGTAGGCAGAGCAACCTTTTCACGGTCTACGCCAATCTCTACGAAAGTTGTATATTCGTTGCCGTCGTCGTCCGTATACTTGACGGTAATCTTCTGCAAACCGAATTTAAACTTTCCGCCGTCGCGCAAGCCCTCGCAGGACAACTCGTAGTCCTCCGTCGTCTCGTCGCCGCCCGTAGTGTTAACCGTAACGGTCAGCACCTTTTTCAAGTCGTCAAGCGTGTTGACGGTCGTGAATTTCGCGCCGTCCTCCACCTTTGCGGTAATGCCTAAAATGCTTGCGTCCGTGATGGTCAGAGTCGCAGTCATATCTTTGATATCGTTGTAATTGTCGGTATCGTCGTGCGTGAATTTGGCGGTAAACTCGTACTCACCCAAATCGGTAAACGAAAGTTCCGCGCTGTCCTTAACGACGTAAGTCACGGTCACCGCAGGCGCCGTGGGCAAAGTGCCCGTATAGGTCAGGGTGTGCGTTTTGCCGTCGTAAGCCACTTTTGCATCTTCGAACTTCACGCCCGACATATCCACGTCCGCCTTGCCTATCGTAAGCGTAGCGGTCTTGTCGTCGATATCCGCATAGTTGCTGTCGCCCGTCGAAATCTTGGCAATCACCTGATAATCGCCCGCGCCCTTCATCTCGGTCACGGTCTCCCACGCGCCGTTCACCTGCTTCTGCATCACGTAGGTCACGGT
Source organism: uncultured Clostridia bacterium (assembly GCA_947174175.1). Lineage (GTDB taxonomy): Bacteria > Bacillota > Clostridia > Christensenellales > Borkfalkiaceae > Coproplasma. The sequence goes on from CAMWHW010000027.1 coordinate 6,071, forward strand.
GGGCGCAATCTCCGTGCCGTCCTTATCCTTGACCTTTCCGCTAAGCGTAATCGTAACCGTCTTATCGGGGTCATACTTTGCGGTAAACGCCGTGCCGCTGCCCTGCGCGCCAGTCGCGGTAAAGGACAGATTCGTCACGTCGTAAACGGGCTTGTCGCTTATGGTCAGCGTCGCCTTCATATCGGGTATATCTTTATAGTTTTTATCGCTGTGCGTAAACTTTGCGGTAAAGTTATAAGTGCCCGTATCGGTAAAGCTGGTTTCGCTCTGCCCTTCAACCGAATAGGTGACGGTCACCGCAGGCGTTGTGGGCAAAGTGCCCGTAATAGTAAGCGTATAAGCCGTGCCGTCCTTGTGTTCGGTCTTCTTTTCGAACTTAACGCCCGACATATCCACAGCCGCCTTGTTTATCACCAAATCAGCCGTAAGCGTAGTCGTAATGGCGTTATAGTTGGTGTTATTGTGCTTGAACGAAAGCTTAATCGTGTACGTGTCCGCGTCGGTAAACTCGAACGGGTCGCCCTGTTTGGTGCCGTCGTATTCGTACTCCACGCTCACGCCGTCGGGCAAATCACCGCTGTATTCAATGCTGTGCATTTTGCCGTCGTAGGTGACCTCGTCGTCCTCGAACTTTATGCCCGAAACGTCAAAGTCGTCCGGACTAACGGTGAAGTTGCCGAGCGGCGTTGCGGTAACTTCCGTGCCGTCGCTGTTGGTGTACTTAACCGTCAGCGTACTCGTGTTTGTGCCGACGACGGGCGTGAATTCCAAATCGTATTTATCCGCCGCAAGCGTTACGGTAGACGGCGCATAGTTCCACTGCGCAAGCACGTTAAGCATACCTTTAATAGTAGCTTTGGAAGTGTTGCAGGTGACTTTGGCGTCGCCCTGAGTTATAAACGCGCTTAAACTTATTATCTTATCTATTTCGATTTTAGGAATGATTACGGGGCTGGATATGGACGAATCGACCTTTATCGTAACGGGAACGTTATCACCCGAATCCCAGCCGAGAATAGTGTACGATTTTACTTCCTTGGGTTCCGTAATGCCCGCGTACTTAACCTTTACCGTAAAGTAGCCGTTAAGCGTTGCCGTAGGCGTGCTCTTATAAACGGTCGCGCCCTTGGAATCGAACGTTGCCGTTACGCTTTCGATACCCGGCACTACGTATTCAAGGCTTATAGAGCCGTTTACGGTATTATAATTCGTCGTGTCTTCTGGCGTGAAAGTATAGTTGTAATTTTGCCGGTTACCCGTTGCGCTGCCTTGCGGTGTCTGACCGCCCCAACTGAGCGTGCCCGCAACGGCGGCATTATTATAGGTTGCCGTACCTTTCGGAAATTCGTCCTGCGTACCGTTTATTGTGTACTGCGTAGTATCTTTCGCGTTGCCGAACGATACGGTAGGCGTGGCTTTGTTTATGGTAAGCTTTATAGTCTGCTGCTCGTGACTGAAAACATTGTCTGAAATTTTCCACGGGTCGTCTTCCTCACCCGTTGCCTTCAAAGATACGTCTACGTTATAAGTTCCTACGTTCTGCGCGGAATCTTCCTGCAAGCTCACGTCCATCTTTGTCGCATCGTACCAGTTAGCTCCGGTTAGCTCCGAAATTTGCGTCAACGTTGTGGTGTCATATGCCGTGCCCGTATAGGTAGTTGAAACGTCGGAAGGCTTTTCAAGCCATAAATTCGTAGACTCGGCAGTGCAGCCTTTAAGTTTCACATATGAAGAGCAACTTTGAATTCCCATCGAACGTTTAGAGCCGGATCCGGCAATCACCTCGACGGCACAAAAGCCAAAGCTATAGGTTAAATCTGCCGGGTTATCGCTTCTGTTTTCATATTCGTCCTGTATGGTTATCGAATCTTTTTTCGGATTTGTCGTGTTACCGTTTGAAGTCGTCTTGTCAGTCGCAGCTACAATTAACTTTGAAGTAACGTGCGAACCGGTAGTAGCATCTCCGGTATTTCCGGTAGTCGCAGCGGTATTAACCCAACATTTCCCGAAAGTTATGGATGAGCCGCCGTTGGCGTTAGCCGCAGTGTATAACGTCGGATCCTTATCCGTCGGACGTCCGAAGTATAAAAGCTCCGTTCTTGTACGCCCTACAGCAGTCTGACTACCGTCGTTCACCTTTACAGCCTGCATATCAAAGGGGATACTTAATTTATATTTCGTCCACGCCGGTACGCTTACGCTTACCGTAAAGCCGATGTAAATAAATTCAGCGGAATCATTGTAAGTAGTGCTGTATATGCTGACTGTCTTTTCCGCCGATTCGTCAATCTTGTGTTTTTCCGAACCATTCGTTAAATCATCATAATCAACGGTTTTGGCATTATTAAAGCCCTTTCCGGCTAGCCCAAGAAAATGAAGTCTTTTCTGAACCCCCATAGTTGCAGTTACATTTACGGTTGCTGTGGTTGCGGCGCTTGCCGTTACTCTGTTATCTGATTTTTGGGTTAAAAAAACTGTGCCAAGACAGAGTCCTGCACAGAATATGGGCGTGAGTATATAAAGCAAAGTTTTCTTTAAACCTTGCTTAGAACTTAAAAGTGCTGGGGGGGGGGGGGGGGGGGGGGGGGGGGGGGGGGGGGGGGGGGGGGGGGGGG
>CAMWHW010000028.1 GCA_947174175.1 uncultured Clostridia bacterium
GCGCCGAACTCTTCAATAATCTGCGCTTCGCTTATTCCCGCATCGCGCTTGTCGGCGTACATTTCCGAAAAGTATGAAAAAAGTTTCTGCTTTTCGTCCTGCGGCATACCCACCAGGTAGCTTTCAACTTCGTCTTTCCATTTGATATAAGTCATCTCTTTCCACCGAAAATTTTGAGATATATTGCGTTTATCGCCTCAAAATCCCTTTTGCTTTCATTCAGTTTTTCAAGACCTGCGTGCGTGATTTTATAATACCGCCTCAGCCTTCCGTTAAATTCCTGCGTACGGGTGGTCACGGCGCCGCCCGCTTCAAGCCTCTTTAAAATGGGGTAGAGCGTGCTTTCGGATATTTCCATTACACCCTGTAAATCAGTTATTATCTTGTATCCGTAACTTTCGCCCTTGCTTATCGCGTACAATACGCAGGCGTCAAGCACTCCTTTTTTAATCTGTGCGTCCACGCTTCAATACCTCGCTTCGTCTAATACTATACATAACATAGTATGCGCTGTCAAGTATTTTTATAAAATTATTGCAAAAAATATTTTCGGTATGAATTATGCACTTAAAGAAAGAATAGAGGAGATCAAGAAAAAACTCCCCTCGGAAGATATTCTGGTTTTCGAGTTCGACGCGTTTTCGGGCAAGAAGTTCGCTTGTGTTTACGCCGACGGAATAGTCGACAAGAATATGATTGGCGAGCTGGTTATAAAGCCTCTGCGCGCCGCCGACAAGGACGCCACGGCGGAGGAGATAAAAAAACTTCTCGCCTCGCCCGACGTCAAGGACGGCAAAAACAAGGCGGACGCCATCAAGAATATCTCCGACGGGAACGCCGTTTTATTTATAGACGGAGAAAAGAGCTTTTATATAATTGGCGTAAAAAATCCCCCCGGTCGCTCGGTTGCGGAGCCGCCCACCCAGGTCACGGTTAAGGGACCGAGAGAGGGCTTTACGGAGGATATCAAGGTCAATTTAGGACTTGTGAGAAAGCGCGTAAAGAGCGATAAATTTCAGGTTAAGACCATATCCGTGGGCGACGAAAGTCAGACCGCGGTTGCAATCTGCTATCTGGACGGAATTTGCCCCAAGGGACTGCCAGAAAGAATTGAAAAGCAGATATTAGCCAACGAAATCGATATCATTCCCGATTCGTCCTACGTTGCGGGCTTTATTTCGGAGCGCCCCAAGTCGCTTTTCAAGCGCAACGCCACCTGCGAAAAACCCGACATTTTCTGCGCGAAGATGTGCGAGGGAAGGGTGGGAATAATAGTCGACGGCTCGCCGATTGCGCTTACCGTGCCGTATATGCTGGTCGAAGATTTTCAGGCGGCGGAGGACTATTACGCGGTCAGCTACCGTTCGACCATACTGCGCATACTCAGGCTGACGGCGGTAATACTCGGCATACTGATGCCCGCAATTTACGTATGCGCACAGCTGTTTAAAATCGAACTGATTCCCGCACAGCTTTTATTCAAAATAGCAAGCTCGGTTGCGGGCATACCGCTGTCGCCGAGCGTGGAAATATTCTTTACGCTTTTCGTGCTGGAAGTATTAAACGAAGCTTCCATACGAATGCCCAAGTACGTTGGTCTGGCGCTGTCGGTAGTGGGCGCGCTGGTGCTGGGCGACACGGCGGTAAAGGCGGGAATTATTTCAACGCCCGCGGTCATCATAATCGCGTTCTCGGCAATATGCCTTTACACCGTGCCCGACCTCGTGGAAACTTCCACGACGCTCAGACTGCTGTTTTTAATAATAGCGGGCTCGGTGGGAACCTTCGGCATAGTGCTTTGTATAGCGTTCTTAATGTGCTATCTGGTCACCGAGCAGGACTACGGCGTGCCGCTTCTTGCGCCCTACGCGCCGCTTATAGTCAGTGATATGCGCGACAGTCTTTACAAGTCGAATTTATATACGCTGGATAAGCGTCCGCGCGTACTCAAAACGCAAAACCAAGTGAGGTTAAAGTCAAAGAAATGAAGGACAAAATTTCGGTAAGGCAAATATGCTTTATTTTAGTCGCGTACAACGCGGCGACAAAACTGCTTTTATATCCCACCAACGCCGCAAGCGCAGTGGGCAACGCGCTCATCTTTTCCGCGCTGTTCAATCTCGTGTTGCAGACTATAATAATATGGTCGGTGTCGTTTTTAAGCTCGCGCACGGATAAGTCGTTTTTCGAGCTTCTGGAAAACACTTTCGGCAGAGTGGTTGCAAGAATAATCTACGCGTTTTTCGCGTTGTATTTCCTTGCTTCCGCCGTAATACCCATGAACGAACAGCAGCTTCTGGTGCACGACGCTTTCTACGATACCATACCGTCGCTGATGGTGTTCCTGCCGTTCTTTATCTTTTCGGTATACGCTGGCGTAAAGTCGTTCACCAACGTCGGCAGATGCGCGGATATGTGCTTCCCGGTGTTCATAATTACCGTCGCGTGCTTTCTCATTATGTCGGTTGCGGAGGGGGACTTTACCAACCTTCTGCCCATAATGCGGCAACCCGTGTTGAAGGTGGCGGGAATGAGTTTGTCGTCGCTCTTCCGCTTTTCGGAAAGCGCGTTCCTGTTGATGTTTATGGGACACTACAAGTACAAGAAGGGCGACGCGGCAAAGCTTACTGTATCGTACGCCGCGGGCGGACTTGCGGTCATTGCGCTTATGGCTTCGTTCTACGCGCTGTACGGTCCGCTCGCGCCCACGCGTTCGTTCCTCTTAAACAACATTTCGGTGTTCTTCCCCATAGTCGGCTTCGGCGGCAGGGTGGATCTGTTCGTGGTATACGCGTTCGACCTCGTGGTGCGGTTCGCAATAGTTTTAAACGGTCAGGCGTGCGTGCACTGTCTGTGCTTAACGTTCAACAAGAACTGGCGCATCGTGTACTCGCTGTGCGCAAACGCGGTGCTGATTGCCATTACCTTTCTTGCAAACAATAATTTTACGGTACTGCAAAAGATTGCGGGCGACTGGATGTGGATACCCGCGGTGCTGTTCGCTTATCTTATACCCGTGCTCGCCTGGGCGCTGAGAAGGAGGTCGAGAAAATGAAAAGACCCCGCTTAAAATACGCGCTCAGCGTAGTATATCTTCTGGTGTTTGCCGCGCTCGCCTTTCTGTTTTTCACGAACGATTTCGGCTTGCTCGATTTAAGAAAGACCTCGGTCGTTATCGGCGTGGCGCTCGATATCGAGGATGACGACGTCGTTCTAACCGCACAGCTTGCCGTGCCCCAGCCTGCCGAAAACGGCGAAAACACCAAGTTCAACGTGGTCACTGGCAAGGGCGTTACGGTCGCCGCGGCGTTGAACGAAGTCAACGTCAAGACTGGCTTCTATCCCAAAATGGTCTTTTGCAAGCTGATAGTGCTGGGCGAAAGCTGTTTTGATAGGGATCTGACCGAACTTTTAGACTACTTTTACCGCAACGAATATACGGGGCTGACTTTGAGCGTAGCCGCGTGCGAGGGCAAGGCTTCCGAGCTGATTTCCCAGCAGTTCCCGTGCGGCAACTCGGCAACCGACGTCATAGACAAGCTGCTCTCGTCGGAGGCTCAGGCTTCGGGCAACGTTGCGGCGACCACGGTTAAGGAGCTGGGCGAAAAGCTGTTTTCCAAGAGCGCGTGCGCCTATATGCCTTTCCTTGAAAACGGAATTCTGGAAGAGAGCGGCGGTGAAGGAGGCGGCGAAGGCGGCGGCTCGGGCGGAAGCGGCGGCGGTGCCGGCGGTCAATGCGAGGAAAGCGAGCTGACCTGCAACAAGTGCGCCGTGTTCTCGGGCGGCTACTGCAAGGGCGTGTTGCCCAAGGAGCAGACCTTTGCGCTCACCCTTTTATTCAGCGAAGTAAAGCATGCGTTTCTGGAAAGCGCCGACGGTGACGAGGAGCGCGTTCTCGGACTGAGGGACTGCAATGGCGGCGTAGATTTGAAGATAGAGGACGGTTCGCCCGTCGTGGAATTCAGCTTTAAATCTACCGCAAAGGTGCAGGACGAAGAGAACGGTTTTTCGACCGAGCACGCAAAAGCGGAAAGAGTAAAGCCCGAAGTTTTAAGGGCGGGCGAAGAGACGATAAGCGGTCTGTTCGAATCGCTTTTCGAAAGTGCGCGCGCGATGGAATGCGACGTTTTCGGACTGCGCACCATGCTGTATAAAAAGTACTACGGCAAGTACGAGCAGTACGCCGACGGGCTGTATAACGACGTCACGGTAAAAACTTCCGTAAAGCTTAAAAGTTCGTTATAAAACAGCAATATAAGGGGCGGAGCGCGAAAAATTCGCGCTCCGCCCGAACGGTTTTTTTACGGTATTTTATCCTATGCTGATATGCGCAAGCGTTTCGATTATTAAACGTGACAGCATTTTTATATCCTTTTCGGTCACCTCTTCGGGGTGATTTTCGGAAAGGATATCGGCAATTTTTTTCGCGCCGTCACCCGTCACGTCGCGCTCGATTGCCTGCGCTATGCGCGCGGCTGTTTGTTCCGTCTGCTCGTCGGGAACGTAGCCGTCAATCAGTGTTGCAATCACGCCTTCGGTCGCGCTCACGCTCTTTTTGCCGCGCATAAACTGTTCGTACCAGACGTAGATTACGGTGGAAAGCGCTCCCACGGAAAAGCCGTGTTCTATCACCTCCACGTAGTTGTCGGCAACGAATTTAAAGCTTAAATGCAGCAGCGCCGCGTAGCCCGCGTACAGCAAGCTTCCCACTATGAAGGGAAGGAAGGTAAGCGCCTGCTTGCGGCGTTTTTTAAAGAGTGTGACTTTTGCGATCTGCACCAGAATACAGGTTGCCGCGGCTAGCGCAATCACGTCCAGACCGTAAAAAGTAAAGGTGTCTATAATTTTAATTATGGTCAAAATGCTCTCCTTTTCAAAATTATTTTCACCCGACTTAATTTACTTATAACTTTGCGCGCGCGGAATAAAACGCGGCAATTTAAAATAAAAATAAAATTAACCCGTGCGCATTTCACTTGCAACGCGGGGCGGTATGTGATAAAATTCCGCTTATGAGAATGCACAGAAAATCACACTTAGATGAAAGACTTTCGGCGTGCGGCGATATTTTAACGATTGCCGATTTAACCGACAAGAATATGAAGCACGCCGCCGCGGAAAGGGAGGAGCTGGACTTTTGTAAGCTCTTTAAAAACGCCAACCCCGTCCGTCTGGAAATAGGCTGTGGCAAGGGCAAATTCGTATGCGAGCTTGCGGCGCGCAACCCCGAAATCAACTTCGTTGCGGTTGAAAAAATTTCCAACGTTTTAATTGAAGCAGTGGAAAGGGCAAAGGCGGAAAATCTTAAAAACGTACACTTTATAAACAGCGCAGCCGAGGTGCTGCCGCGCTATATAAAGGAGGGGTCGGTTGATAAAATCTATCTCAATTTTTCCAACCCTCTGCCCAAGCTCGGCTACGTCAAACAGCGCCTCACTCACCCGCGTTTTCTGAATATGTACAGGACGCTTTTGAAGGACGGCGGCGAAATAGTGCAGAAGACTGACGACGGCGATTTTTACCGTTTTTCGCTGGAAAGCTATGCTGAGTGCGGCTATGAAATTTTGGAAAAGTGCGAGGACCTGGCAGCGTTTGCCGACCCCGAAAATATAGTCACTGAACACGAAAAACGCTTTTCGGATATGGGCAAAAATATTTACAGGATAATTGCAAAAAGTTAAATGGAACCGCTATATATCGTGTTGATTTGCGGCGGATGCGTGCTTTTTATATTGATAATTACCGCGTTCGTGCTCTTTTCGAACAACTGCATAACACGCTCCGACTACGTTGTGGAAAGTGAAAAAGCGCCCGAAAAGAGCGTGAAAATAGTGCACCTTTCCGACCTGCACGGCAAGCGCTTCGGCAAGGGCAATAAACGGCTGGTTGCGCGCGTAAAGGGGTGCAACCCCGACTTTATAGCAATCACGGGCGACATCATTCACAAGTACCGCGAACGCGATATTCAGGCGGCTTTGGGGGTGTGCGAAAAGCTTGCAAAAGTCGCGCCCGTGTACTACGTCAGCGGCAATCACGAAATGCGCAGCACGCGCTACCGCACCTTTTCAGAAAAGCTTAAAGAGGCGGGCGCAAACGTGCTTGACGACCAAAGTGTTACTGCGTTCGGCGTTAACATAACGGGTGTAAATTGCGCGCATATCAAGGGCGGAAAGTTCTATAAGCTGAACGACGGCGAAGGGTGCAATATTCTGCTTGCGCACCTGCCGCAGTATATCGATAAGTACGCTATGGCGGGATACGATTTAACCCTTTGCGGTCACGCGCACGGCGGACAGTGGCGGCTGCCGTTTACGGGCGTGGGCTTCTATTCGCCGGGGCAGGGACTGTTCCCCAAATACACCTCGGGAGTGCACTCGTGCGGCAATATGCGGCAGGTAATATCGCGCGGACTGGGCAATTCGCAGTGCCCGTTGCGCCTTTTCAACCGCCCGGAGATTGTAACGGTCACTCTGCGCCGTCCCGAAAGTGAGTGAAAATTTCAATAAAATTTAAAAGCGCCCGCGCAAATTTTTTTGCGCGGGCGCCCTTTTTTTAATATTGATTTTATTACTTGATAAGCAGTGCCAGCAAAGCTTTAATGGCGTGCAGTTTGTTTTCCGACTGCTCGTAAACTATGCTCTGTTTTCCGTCTATAACCTCGGGTGCAACCTCTATTCCGCGGCGTGCGGGCAAGGGGTGCATAAATATAGCCGTTCCTGCCGCCGCAGCCATTATGCGGTTGGTCACCTTGTAAGGGGCAAGCGCCGTCGCCTCCTCCTCGGAAAGCTGCGAATGGTAGTGGTAGCTGTCCGTATAGACGACGTCCGCGTTCTTTGCGGCAAACAGCGGGTCGTCGGTTACGGTAATGCTTCCGTACTGCTCCGCCCTTTCAACGTGCTCGGTCTTAACGGTAAACGATTCGGGGGTTGCCACGGCAACTTCCATGCCGCACTTGACCGCGCCCATCAGAAGGGAAGCCGCAACGTTGGTGCCCTTGCCGATATACGCAAGCTTGACGCCTTCAAGCTTTTTCTTGCGCTCCCATATGGTGTACAAATCGCTGAGCGCCTGCATGGGCACGAAATCGCCGTTGGTGGAATTTATTACGGGTATGGGCGAGACTTCGGCAAAGCTTTCAAGCTCGTCCTGTGCAATGCCGCGCGTGATGAGCGCGCCCACGCCGTAGCGCGAAATTACGTTTACGACGTCCTTTATATTTTCGCCCGCGCGCATATCGTTTTCGCTGTAAGGCAGGTTGACGCTTTCGCCGCCCAGCTGTCTTATTCCTATTTCCAGCGCGGAGCGCGTTCTCAGCGACGAATCGTTGAAAAGGAGAGCAATGGTCACGCCGCGCAAAATAGCGGTGTTTTCGTGCGCCGCGAATTTAGCCTTCATCTGCCGCGTGGCGTACAGCAGCTCGAACAATTCCTCGGTGGAGTAATCGGCAAGCTTGGTCATGTGTTTCTGGGTTACCGAATAGCTCGGGGAGTATCTGTTTATATCCATAAGTTTTTCCTTTTTATGCGCATAAAGTCATAAATAGTTTAACACTGTTTAAAATTTTTATCAAGTGTTTGGCAGCGAGAATACGCACCCGCAGTAATTTTGGCGGTATAAAGAATGCTCTCCGCTCAGTTGAATGCTCCTTAAATATCCGTCAGCTTTTTTAAAATCGTTGGGCAGCCACTTAACGCCGTATTTGTCCGCCAGCTCGTACCCGATTTGATTTATGAGCGGGGCGTTCTTCAACGGGCTTAAAGTGAGGGTGGTTGCAAAGTAATCGTAGCCGCCTTTTTGGGCTTCGACAGCCGTGCGTTCCAGGCGCAGTTTAAAACACGCCGCGCACCGCTCGCCGCCCTCGGGGCAGTGCTCCATTCCCTGAACGGCGGAGTAGTACGCACCCGTATCGTGTTCGCAGTCGCGGATATCCGCCCAGCCCGTTTCGCCTATAAAGCGGATAAGCTCGGCTTTGCGCTTTAAATATTCTTCGTCCTCGATATTGGGGTTATAGAAAAACGCCGTCACGCCGAAGTGTGAGTGCAGTCTTTCCAGACAGGCGGAGGAACATGGCGCGCAGCACGCGTGCAGCAAAAGGCGCGGCGTTTCGCCGTTCAGCCCCGCAATAATTTTCTTCATTTCGGCGTCGTAATTCTTCGCGTTCATAATTATATTGTACAGCACCGCGCCCCGCTTTGCAACAATTTGACCGCCCGCACGGGGCAGCTTTATGCGCGCCCGCAAAAATTTTACGATTTTTTTGATAAAACAAGCGCGTAGTGGTTGGTAAAAATTTGCTTTTGTGGTATGATTGTCAAAAGGGAGACGTAAACAATGGCAAATTTACAGCTTAAATCGGTCAGCAAAATATATCCTTCGGGCGCGCTCGCGCTCTACAAGGTCAATCTCGAACTCAAAAGCGGCGAATTCGTAGCTGTCGTCGGCGGCGAAAAGAGCGGCAAGACCACGCTTTTAAGATTGGTCGCTGGTCTGGAAGAAACCACCGAGTGTCAGATTATCGTTGGTGACAAGGACGTTACGCAGGAAAGCTCGCGCGATCTCGACGTTGCAATGATATTCCAGGGCAACACGCTTTATCC
>CAMWHW010000029.1 GCA_947174175.1 uncultured Clostridia bacterium
CCCCCGACTTCAATAAAAAAATACAACTGTTTAAAGAAGCTGAGAGCGTTTTTTGCGATAAAGTAGCGAGAGCTCACGCAAAAAAACTTATCGGGTACAACCAAAGCGCTTACGACGCATTTATGCAAGCCGATGAGAACTGCGTTTATGAAATTAAAATCAAATGCCTGCCCGACGATGCCGACGAAGAAACGCTTTTGACAAAAACTTTCGAAGATGCAATCAAGATGATTAAAAGCTGGCTGAAATGCTATAAAGACGTCGGCGCAAAAGACAACAAATTGTCGCGGTATACAATCGATAAAAAAACCGTAACCCTGCCCCGCTATCCTCGCGATATTTATCACGGCAAGGTAGGCGCGCTCGGCAGATGTGTTTTGGGATATCGGTTTAACATTCTTGATTTGACTATGTTTACGCACTACAACGAAATACGCTGTAAGTCTTCCGTTGACTGCGAAGATTGCAAAACGCCTTGCATAGGTCATATGACGCCGAGATTTCCGCACTTCTTAAAAAAGTACGACCTCGTTGCGTTTTACAGCGATAAATTAGATAATCCGACTAAAATCCATTACGGCATATTAGGCTTTGATATGGAAAAATGCGACAACGACTCTTATTTTATATTTTTAGATAATGAATACATAAAGTCCCGAAAGGTTGATTTTACGGACGAAAACGGCTATTATCGTATTTTTGACGCACATTGTCACCCCTCATACGCGGAGCTTTTTAAACCGAATATAGACGACGTTCCGAAAGAAATTTACGACGATTATTTATACGCCGTCGAAGGAATAAAAAAGTTTGACAATTAAAATTATATTACAATATTAAAGCTCTTGGACAATTGTCCAAGAGCTCATTTCATTGTTTAATAAATCCCAAACTGATTAAAATTGCCTTGTCTACCCTGCTCATCGTTCCTTCGGGGAGTTCTCCTATCCTCTCTTTAAGTCTGCGCTTGTCGAGAGTGCGGATCTGCTCCAAAAGAATTACCGAATCTTTTTGAAGTCCGAAGTCGCCTATGGGCAGTTCAATGTGCGTGGGCAGCTTAGCTTTGTTGATTTTGCTGGTTACCGCCGCCGCAATTATGGTGGGGGAAAATTTGTTGCCCACGTCGTTCTGCACGACAAGTACGGGGCGCACCCCTCCCTGTTCACTGCCCACGACGGGAGACAAATCGGCATAATACAGTTCACCGCGTTTTATCGTCATATAAGCACCTCTTGGGGCAGTTATATTATATTATACGCCCGCCGCCATATAAATTGTTGACGGCAGCCCGCGTTTTTATACAGGAATTACTGTACGAAATTTGTGAATATGGCGGGAATTTGCAGCATGGGCACCACTCCGCACGAGGCGAGTATGCGGTAGGTGAAATAGCCGACCAGAATAACCAGGAAGGTTATGCCCGCCGCCTTGCCCAGTTTGTTGCCCTTGACGAACGCAAAGCCGAACAAAAGCACTGCGGCGATTATGGAAACGTAGCCGTCCATAAGGTTGCCGTACCATATTTCGGGCTGGGTGAATATTGCGCCCGCAGCGCCCGTGGAAACGAAGCCCAGACCCGCGACCAGCAGAATATTTGCAATGTTGCTGCCGATTATATTGCCGATTGCAAGACCCGTATCGCCCTTTCTTGCCGCCGAAACGGACGTAACCAGTTCGGGCAGCGAAGTGCCGAACGCAACAACCGTAAGCGCGACTATGTTTGCGGGGATATGCATAAGCTCCTGCGCGATATAGGTTGCGCCCTCTACGACGAGCTGGGCGCCGCCAACTACCATACCCAAGCCTACTATGGTTATTATAATGAGGAACCACACCTTGGTTTTAAGTTCGCCGTACTTAATCTTTACCTTGTCGATAAAGCCCTTAAAGCCGTCCCTCGGCGGAGCAACGGCGATTGCGGTTGCGTCAGCCGCACCCTCTTCCAAAAGCACGGGCTGTTTGGTGCGCTTTGCCATTATAATCGTATAGGTCATAAAGCCTGCGTACAGCGCGATTAAAATCAAGCCGTCGTACCACTGGTATCCGCCCTGCAAATCGCCGAGCAGAATGAACAGGAGGCTTATTAATATAAGGAAAGGAATTTCGATATAGCGCGAGCTCTTTTCGACGGGCAGTTTGCACACCAGCGCGGATATGCCGAGAATGAGCAGAATATTTATCATATTGCTGCCGAGCACGTTGCCCATAATTACCTCTGCGCCCGAGGGGTCGCCGAGCGCCGTCTTGACGCCGCCGATTATGGAAACCGCCGCCTCCGGTGCGGAAGTGCCGAGTGCGACTACCGTTAAACCGATAATAAAAGTTGACACGTGAAGCTTTTCGGCTATGCCCGAAGCGCCGTCCACGAAGAAGTCCGCACCCTTGACCAAGAGCACGAAACCGACCAGAAGAAGAAAGATCCACAAAAACGCCATAAAAAATACTCCTATTATAGTTTGTTACGGAAAAAAGAAAAAAGACCTCTAACTTAAATTTCTTTAAGTTAAAAGTCTTGTTACCGTCGTAAATAGCGGTGTCAGACCCCGAGCGGTTGCGCTGTGATGACGAAGTCTGCCTTTAACTACTCCCTTTCAACAAATATAATATATCACGCTATTTTCAACGCGTCAAGCGTTTTATCGCAACGTGTAAATTATTCAGCAGGTCGGTAGCCGTAACTGCGCCGTCGTACATTTCTTCCGAACATACCTCGGCGGCACAGCCCAGGACGTACTGCGAGCATACCGCCGCGTCGAATACGCTGAGCCCGCGTGCGGCGTTACCGCAGATGAGCCCCGCAAGCAAATCTCCGCTGCCCGCCTTTGCAAGCGCGCTGGTGCCGCGCACGGACAGAGTGGAAATTTTGCCGTTGGTCGTAACCGATACGGCGTTTTTGAGGTGTACTGTTACATTATATTCCGCCGCAAAATTTTTAGCCACGCCGAACGGGTCGTTGAGGACCGCATGCTTTTCGATGCCGCACAGTCTTGCCATTTCGCCGACGTGGGGCGTTAAAAGAATTTCCGCCTTGCTTTCGGGCAGAACGTCCTTGCCGTACTTTGCAAGCAGGTTAAGTCCGTCGCCGTCGATTATGAGTTTGCCCTTGTAAGATTTCAAAAGCGCGCACAGAAGATTGTAAGCGTCCTGCGTGCAGCCTACGCCCATACCTATTGCTATTGCGTCCGCCTGCAAATCGGGAACGGCGCTGTAAATGCACTGGGGATGAGCCGCCGCCAGGCTGTATTTCAGTTTTTCGGGAACTACCGCGTGAACGTAGCCGCAGCCCGAACGGAGCGCCGAAGAAATGCTTAAACCCGCCGCGCCGAGATATTCTTCCGAACCCGCAACCAGGCAAGCCGAGCCGTAGTCGCCCTTGTTGGTGTTGCGCTTGCGGGGCTTGTAGAACGCCGCAACGTCCTCGTCCTCCACCGCCTTGGCGCAGCTTTCGTCCGCCGCAACGCCGATATCTTTTACTACAATCTGTCCGCAGTAGTCCACGCCGTCGCCGAACACGCAGCCCAGCTTGATATGACCGAGCGCAACCGTTAAGTCCGCCTTTACCGCCGAGCCCATAACTATGCCGTTGTCGCCGTTGAGTCCGCTGGGAATATCCGCCGCGATTACGTACGCGCTGCTCTGGTTTATCTTGCGCACCGCGGAAGCGTGCTCGCCCTGCAATTTGCGGTTGAGTCCCGTACCGAAAATACAGTCGACTATAATGTCGCCCGAAATGGTGCGGGTGTATTTGCCCGTGTATCTCTTCTTTTCGCGCTTGCAGCCAACGGAGATTTCACCCTCGCACGAATAAACCGAAACGTTGTATCCGCGCGCGATTAGCTCCCTTGCGGCAACGTAGCCGTCGCCGGCGTTGTTACCCGTGCCGCACACGAGCAGAATCTTTTCCGCATTGCGGGCAGTGGCAACCGCCTGCACCTCGTCGGCAAGGGCGCGCCCCGCTCTCTTCATCAGCACTTCGGAAGATAATCCGAAGCTTATTGCGTTCTTGTCAGCTTCGCGCTCCTGCGCACTCGTCAGATAGATTTGCATTTTAACCTCAAACTCATTTCAGCACTGCTGATTTTTTTTATTTGTCCTTTGATTTCACACACCAGACTTCCGTCGGCGTCCACGTCCAGCGCGATAGCTTCGGTGCGCTGTCCGTTGCTGTCCAGATAGACTTCCTGTCCGAACCAGTCGCAGTACGTTTTATAGTCGTTTACGTCGTACTGCTTTTTAAGATATTTTACAAGGCGCCTCCGTATTCGCTTTACGGACAGCTTTTTGCCGCCCTTCTGCTCGCTCATGGTAGTGGCGATTTCTTTAAGCCCGTCGGGCAGAACGTTGTTGACGTTGATGCCTATGCCCACTATGGAAGAGCACACGTTGTCCGCGCCCAGTCTGTTTTCAATAAGCGTGCCGCAGATTTTTCTGCCGTCAACGAGAACGTCGTTAGCCCACTTTACGCTGGGCTTCAAGCCGAAGCTTTCCACCGTTCTGCACACCGCAACGCACGCGTTTATCATTATGGAAAAGGTGTTCTTGAAGTCGAAATTGGGCAGCCTTCTCATAAGCGAAACGTACAGTCCGCCCTCGTCGGAAACGAACTCTCTGCCGTTGGTGCCCTTGCCCTTTACCTGCTTATCGGCAACTACTATAACGTCCTCTTCGAAATTAAATCTTTTGCAAAATTCGTTGGTGCTGTCTATCTCTTCAAGTTCGATTATCTTAATCTTCTTCATCTATTCTCTCGCTCGCACTCTTGACCGCGTCGTAATCGTACCCCTTTGCAATAAGGTAGCGGCAGCCCTTATAAACGTTCTCTTTTGTGGGCTCTTTTCCTCTCAGATATTTTTTCAGAAGAATAAGTATATTGTCTTCGTCGTCCTCGTAGTCCGCAAGCGCTTCTTCCACCGCGCCCTTGTCCGCGCCGCGCTTTAAAAGCTCAACTTCCATTGCGCGCTTGCTCTTGTTGGAAACGCTGTTTACATACGCGCGGCAGTATTCTTTGTCGTCTACGTAGCCGTAGTAATGCAGCCTTTCCATAACGTATTCGACGACCGCCCCGACGTAACCCTTTTTGGTGAGGAAATCGCGCATCTGCTTTTCGGTTTTGGGACTGACGGATATGTGCGTAAGCGCCTTGTCGACCGCCTGCGCCTTTTCGGTTTCCAGCTGAATTTTGTCCAGCTCGGCTTTGTCTATCTCCGTTCCCGCCTTTAAGCGGTGCTTTACGGCAACTTCGAGTTTTATTCCGCAATAGAACCTTCCGTCGACGAAAACGCTGCAACGCGTCTTGTCTTTGACCTGCGGTTCAATCGAAGTAATCTTTGCCATACGAGGATATTTTATCATTGTGAAAGTATTTTGTCAATCAATTGACTTTATCGCCTTGCGGTTATATAATAATAAAAAATTGATTTTAAGGCTGAAAAGAAGGTAAATTTTTATGGCGGCTGATATAAACTGGGGCGAACTGGGGTTTGGTTATATAAAAACTCCCTACCGCTTCGTTGCGGAATATAAGAACGGCAAATGGAACGAGGGCGGCTTGACGGGCGACGACAAAATAGTCATTTCCGAGTGCGCGGGCGTACTGCAATACGCGCAGACGGCGTTCGAAGGGCTGAAAGCTTACACCACCAAGGACGGGAGAATTGTGACCTTCCGTCCCGATCTGAACGACGAGAGAATGGCGCAGTCCGCCGCTAGGCTGGAAATGCCCGTTCTGCCCGAGGGAATGTTTATGCGTGCCGTGGAGCAGGTCGTTGCGGCTAACCGCGATTTCGTTCCCCCCTACGGTAGCGGCGCAACGCTGTATCTGCGCCCCTATATGTTCGGTTCCTCGCCCGTGATAGGCGTCAAGCCCGCGGCGGAATATCAGTTCAGACTGTTTGCAACCCCCGTGGGTCCCTACTTCAAGGGCGGCGTTAAGCCCCTGACTATCCGCGTCTGCGATTTTGACAGAGCGGCTCCGCACGGTACGGGACACATCAAGGCGGGCTTGAATTACGCCATGAGCCTGCACGCCATAGTGGACGCGCACGAAAACGGTTTTGACGAGAATATGTATCTGGACGCGGGCACGCGCACCTTCGTTGAGGAAACGGGCGGCGCAAACTTTCTGTTCGTGACAAAGGACGGCAAGGTAGTTACGCCCAAGTCGGACAGCATACTACCCTCTATCACGCGCCGTTCGCTCTGTTACGTTGCCGAAAAATATCTGGGACTGACCGTAGAGCACCGCCCCGTTAAGCTTGAAGAAGTTTACGGTTTTGCGGAGTGCGGACTGTGCGGCACGGCGGCGGTCATTTCGCCCGTCGGAAAAATCGTAGACCACGGCAAAGAAATCTGCCTGCCCTCGGGTATGGATAAGATGGGCGAGGTCACCAAGAAACTTTACGACACGCTGACGGGTATTCAGATGGGCACCATAGAAGCCCCCGACGGCTGGCTGCACGAAATTAAATAAGGCGTGTCGCCTCTGCCGTGTCCTTTAACGACTTAGCAAAAGCACAAACAAATCACAACAAACCGTATTTCGGCGCGGTTTATTTTACAGCCGCGCCGTTTTTTTTAAGACTATGTACTATTTACAGAGCAGATGGAAAGCCGTTGATAACAAAGTCGTTTATTACGGTATACGCAGCGGCGAAAAACTGAATAAGAACGTTATTAAGCTCAGCAAGCGGCAGAAAAAAATTATTGACTCGCTGCCCCGTGAGCTTGACGCGAAAAGCTTAAAAGCACTACGCGGTATTATCGAAGAAGGCGCGGTTTGCGAGCTGCCGCCCGTCGAGCCGCCGCGCTCCCTTTCGGAGGCAAGATTCTGTACGAATTGCAGCGCTAACGACTTTATGATACCGGGGTTGCAGTTCAACGCGGAGGGGCTTTGCCCCATGTGCGAACACGCCGAAGAAACGAAAGCGTTAAAGAGCGTAGTGCCCATTGCGGACGAAATAAAACGCAGCAAAAAATCGCGGTTTGACGTGGCGGTATTCTACACGGGCGGAAAGGATTCCACCTACCTCCTTTACCACCTTTCGGAAGTTAAAAAGCTGAGAGTTCTCGCACTGACGTGGGAAATTCCTTACGCTTCGGAAAGCGCTTTAAAGAGCATTGAAAACGCCAAGAAAAAATTGAATCGCGTGGAGTTCGTCACGCGCACGGTCTGCGCCGACGACATGCGCACCATTTATAAAAAGCTGTACGAGCTTAACGGCAATACCTGCGCCTGCCCGTCGCTTGCGTACGTGCTTTTCTATCCCCTCCTGGTCGAGGAAAAAGTGCCGTACTTCGTGGCAGGCAACGAGCCCGCACAGCTAACGGGGCTGTTCTTTAACCGTATGGCACCGAAATTCGTTTACGGATTTGCCGACAACAAGGGGCTGAATTTTTTGATAAATCTGGGCAGAGTGCTGACCTTCCGTCCGCCGTTTAAGCGCGGACAATTCCACACGCTGACCACCATGAAACAGCTTGCATACGGCACCAACGCGCTTATAAAGCGCTCCGCCTACCGCAACGAGCTTGTGGAAAACGTGACGGCGGCAATACATTGCGTGCCGAAGATAGTCAAGCCGCTTAAAAAAAGCATACGCCGCTCCTCCCGTTCTGGCAATATCCCCGCGTTCGTCCAGATTGATTTCGATAAGATAAGCGGCGGCAAATACGACTGGACGAAAATCAAAGACCTGATAAGCGAAAAGTGCGGCTGGGTTGCACCCGACGACTGCGGCAAGGGGCTGCACACCAGCTGTAAAATCGAGCGGTGCAAGGAATACAGCCAGTTTATCAGGTTTTATCGAATGGAAAGCACGATGATTCCGTTCAGCGCAATAGAAATTTCGCTTGCAAGCGCCAACAAAAATATAACGCGCGAGCAAGCCGTTTACGAGGTACAAAACACTTTGGGCTTTTCGCTTGAAGAAATTGCCGAGTGCGAAATTATGAAAGAGTTTCTGAAAGACTGATGGACGCGGTTATTTATTATTCGTGCACGGGCAACGGCAAAAAGGTTGCCGAAGAAATTGCCGAGAAAACGGCGTTTGAAGTTTTAGAGCTGACCGACGGCACGATTGACAGAATTTTGTCTTTGAATTTTAATACCGCCGTGATAGTCTTTCCCGTACACTGCCAAAGCTACCCCGCCTTTATGCGGTCGTTTTTAAAAAAACTGAACGCGCGGCGCGTTGCACTGGTTGCGACTTACGGAAGAATTAACGCGGGCAACGCGGTTTACGAGGCGGCAAAGCTGTTGAAAGTGCCCGTCGTTGCCGCGCTGTATCTGCCTGCAAGACATTCTTATTTGCAGGAAAGCTACCAAACGCCCGAAGTCCCGCAAAGCTTTATCGACAGACTGGGTTCGGATGCCCCCGCTAAGATTTCAAAGCGCAGAAAAACGCCCTTCGCGGGTTGTCTGCCGTCGCTGAGAAGCAGAGCTATCATAAAAATTAAGCGCTCGGCAGCGTGCACGGGTTGCAACCTGTGCAAAGAAAACTGCACGGTTAAAGCTATCGACTGCGGAAAGACGAACGCGCGGTGCGTGCGCTGTCTTAAATGCGTTA
>CAMWHW010000030.1 GCA_947174175.1 uncultured Clostridia bacterium
GCGCGGTGGCGCGGCGCATTGTAATACCTCCACCAGCACTACCGGAAGCAAACTAGGCCGCCCCCTTTTTGCAGGCGGGCAGGAATGGTAAAAACAGGGTAAACGGCACACAAGCGGCTAAGCTCAAAGCAAATTTTTTCATATTAAAATTTATTTGCGGACGGGTTATAATATGATAATATTTTTAAACGCTTTTCAAACAGTTGATTTTTTTTGCGCGCTGTGCTAAAATATATAAAATATTTTGGTAGCGTTTCGGGTTAGAGTTTTTGGAGAAGATAGTCGTAAAAACGGCGGTTAAGACCGTCCTCATAATTCTTGGCATACTTGTTGCGGTTTTTGCGGTGTTCAACTTCGCTTTTCCCCAGCATATGGCTACGGCAACCGAGAGTATAGGCAACTACGATTTGGCGGTCAAATACTCTCTGCTGCGCTATAACTATACCAAAAAATGCGAAGACCTTGCGCGGTGCTTCGAAGACAGCGTTCTTCTGGGCGAGGATAAATACGTTCTGGAATACGGCGAAAAGCTGGTTGCGCACGTCAATTACGAAGAGGTCTGCAAGACCAAGAACGAACAGCAGCGCGGAAGCAGATTCGATTATAAACACTGGGTCAATTCCAAGCTTGCCGTTTCGTACTACAACACGGGCGAAAAGACCAAGGCGATAACGCTTGCTTCCGAAGATAACGGAACCGAAAGCTTCGTCTACGGAAACGCTTTGATGTCGCTTGCCGCAAGCATAAGGTCGGCGGGTGACGTGGAGTCGGCAACTGCAATTCTTGCCGCGCTGGAAGAGATTCACCCCGACGACGCGTCGGAAAGGGACACCTTAACGCAGGTAATTTCCATAATACGCGGCTTCGTTCTGAACGCAAACAGTTAAGAATTTTTTCACTATATAGATTTACGAACAAAGGAGTAAGTAGATATGAGCAAAATCGTTAAAGAAGCTTTGACGTTCGACGACGTTCTGTTAATTCCCGCAGCGTCCGACGTGTTGCCTTCCACCGTGGATTTGCGCACGACGCTCTGCAAGGGTATCAACCTGAACATACCTCTCGTCAGCGCGGCAATGGATACGGTAACCGAATCGCGCCTTGCAATAGCAATCGCAAGAGAGGGCGGACTTGGCATCATTCACAAAAATATGTCCATAGAGGAGCAGGCGGCGCAGGTCGACAAGGTTAAGCGCAGCGAACACGGCGTTATAACCGACCCGTTCTTCCTTACCCCGCAGGAGCCCGTTTCCGCGGCCCGCGCGCTCATGGAAAAATACCGCATCTCGGGCGTGCCCATCACCGAAAACGGTAAGCTCGTCGGCATTCTTACAAACCGCGATATGCGTTTCGAAACCAATTTCGACCAGCCCATATCCGCAATCATGACAAAGGAAAATCTGGTTACGGCACCCGAGGGCACCTCGCTTGAAGAGGCGCAGAAAATACTCGGCAAGCACCGCATCGAAAAACTTCCCATAGTCGATAAGAACGGCAACCTTAAAGGTCTTATCACCATAAAGGATATCGAAAAAGCAATTCAGTATCCCAACCGCGCAACCGACAAAAAGGGCAGACTTTTAGTCGGCGCGGCAATCGGCGCAACCGCCGATATGCTGGACAGAATAGACGCGCTCGTAAAGTCGCATGTCGATATCGTCGTGCTCGACTCCGCGCACGGTCATTCCAAAAACATTATCAACCACGTGGCTAAGGCAAAGGAAAAGTATCCCGACCTGCCCCTGGTTGCGGGCAACGTCGCAACGGCAGAAGCCACTCACGACCTGTTCTCGGCGGGCGCGGATGTAGTTAAGGTGGGCATAGGTCCCGGCTCTATCTGCACCACGCGTATCGTCGCGGGCATTGGTATGCCCCAGCTTTCGGCAATTATGGACTGCGCGGAGGAAGCGGACAAGCACAAGAAGCGCATCATAGCCGACGGCGGTATTAAGTATTCGGGCGATATCGTAAAGGCAATTGCGGCAGGCGGCAGTGCGGTTATGCTCGGTTCGTTGTTCGCAGCACTACCGAAGCTCCCGGCGAGCTTGAAATTTATCAGGGCAGAAGCTTTAAGACCTACCGCGGAATGGGTTCGCTCCCCGCAATGGCAAAGGGCGGCAAGGACAGATATTTCCAGTCCAACGCAATCAAATTCGTTCCCGAGGGCGTGGAAGGCAGGGTGCCTTACAGAGGCGCGCTTGCGGATATCATATTCCAGCTTATGGGCGGACTTCGCGCAGGTATGGGCTACACGGGCAACGGCACGGTTGACGAGCTGAGAAAGAACGGCAAATTCGTCAAGATGACCGCGGCTTCGCTTGCCGAAAGCCATCCTCACGATATTTCCATCACGAAGGAAGCTCCCAACTATTCACCCAAAGGCTAAAACTTAATTAACACGGAGGCTCGCGCCTCCGTAAAAATTTTAAATAAGGAATAAACGTATGCAACACGAAAAAGTATTGGTGCTTGATTTCGGCGGACAGTACAACCAGCTTATCGCGCGCAGAGTGCGCGAGCATAAGATTTACTGTGAAGTCAAATCGTATAAAACGCCCATTGACGAAATACGCGCGATGAACCTTAGAGGCATAATCTTTACGGGCGGTCCCAACTCGGTCTATCTGGACGATTCACCCAGAATGGACAAGGAAATTTTCGAACTGGGCGTGCCCATTTTGGGCATATGCTACGGCGCGCAGTTCCTCGTTTACGGACTTGGCGGCAAAATCGAAAAGGCGAACGAAACGGCAGTTGCCGAGTTCGGCAGAACGGACTGCGAGTTCGATACCGATTCGCTGCTTTTCAATGGCTTGAAGAAAAAGTCGGTCGTATGGATGAGCCATAACGACCACATAGCGACCCTTCCCGAGGGCTTCCGTGCAATTTGCCACAGCGACAAGTGCCCCTACGGCGCAATAGAAAACGCGCAAAAGAAATTCTACGGTACGCAGTTCCATCCCGAAGTCAACCACACCGAGCAGGGCTTCGATATGCTTGGCAACTTCCTCTACAACGTCTGCGGCTGCAAGGGCGACTGGACGATGGAGGAGTACGCGCAGACGGCTATCCGCGATATCCGCGCAAAGGTAGGCAGCGGCAAAGCTCTGCTTGCTCTGTCGGGCGGCGTAGACAGCTCGGTTGCGTGCAAACTGCTTGCAAAGGCTATCGGCAGTCAGCTCACCTGCATATTCGTAGACCACGGACTTATGCGCAAGAACGAGGGTGACGAGGTTGAAGCGGCTTTTGCGGACAGCGGAGTCAATTTCGTGCGCGTCAACGCGGGCGAAAGATTTTTGGACAAACTTAAAGGCGTGACCGACCCCGAGCGCAAGCGCAAGATAATAGGCGAAGAATTTATCCGCGTGTTCGAGGACGAGGCAAAGAAGATAGGCAGAGTGGACTATCTCGTTCAGGGTACCATTTATCCCGACGTCATAGAGTCGGGCTTGGGCGACGCGGCGGTAATTAAGTCGCACCACAACGTGGGCGGACTTCCCGACTACGTCGATTTCAAGGAAATAATCGAGCCTTTGAGAATGCTGTTCAAGGACGAAGTGCGCGCACTCGGCATAACGCTGGGTCTTGACGAAAAGCTGGTATGGCGCCAGCCCTTCCCCGGTCCTGGTCTTGCAATAAGAATAATCGGCGAAATCACGCCCGAAAAGGTTGCAACCTTGCAGGACGCGGACGCCATTTTCCGCGAGGAGATTGCCAAAGCTCACCTCGACCGCGACATAAACCAGTACTTTGCGGTGCTTACCAATATGCGTTCTGTGGGAGTTATGGGCGACGGCAGAACTTACGATTATACGCTTGCTCTGCGCGGCGTATCGACTACCGACTTTATGACCGCAGACTTCTCGCGTATTCCCTACGAGGTTCTGGAAGCGGCTTCCAACCGCATAGTAAATGAGGTTAAGCACATCAACCGCATCGTGTACGACATTACGTCCAAACCCCCCGCAACCATCGAGTGGGAGTGATATCAAAATGAAACGTAAATTATTCGGACTGTTTTTTGTTATCATAGCAATTTTCTCATGCACCTTCGGTTTGACGGCGTGCAAGGAGGACCCCGCGCTCCGCTTTACTTTGAGCGAAGACGGCACTTATTATATCTGCGAATACGGGAACGTATCTAAGGCGGAAGCGGAAATGGTTATACCTTCCGATTACAACGGTAAACCCGTTGAGGAAATAGGACACTTTCATTTTGAAAATCTTGAAAGCGTAATTATTCCCGACAGCGTAAAAGTCATCGGCGAACAGGCGTTTTCGGGTTGTTCTAATCTGAAAAGCGTATCAATAGGCAGCGGAGTGACTACGATAGGTAAGTTCGCGTTCGGCGGCTGCGATTCTCTTGAAAGCATAACCATACCGGACAACGTGACGACGATCGAAGAATACGCTTTCGACCAGTGCCATAATTTTAAAAACGTAACGCTCGGAAAGGGTGTAAAGACTATTAAAGGTCATACCTTTTATCACTGTGAAAATCTAAAAAATATAGTTTTGCCCGACACGGTGGAAGTTATCGGCGATGATGCGTTCACGGGCTCCGGTCTGGAAAATATTACGATAGGTGGCGGCGTAACAACAATCGGTAAGTACGCTTTCAGAGATTGTAAGCTCAAAACCGTGGAGTTGCCCTCTTCCGTAAGTACTATCGATGACAGAGCGTTCTGCAATTGCGGCAGCCTTGAAACCGTAGTTTTGGACGGCAAGGAAAAAATTACGTTCGGCGATACGGTTTTCTACGGTTGCACAAGCTTCAAAAGAATTTATGCAAAAAGCACGCTTGAAGAGTGGAGGGCGGCGGAAAATTCTTCGCCCGTAAGCATTGCCTGGTATTCCGAAACTACTCCCCCGGACGACGCGTATTATTGGCACTACGTGGACGATATAATAACTAACTGGAATTGATAAGCAAAAAGTAAAAGAGCCGCCGAATGGCGGCTCTTTTTTATATGGTTCCGTTCACTATATCGGCAAGCGTAACCGAATAAAAGAAGTTGCGGGTCAAATCGTCGTACTTTTTCCAAAGCGGAAGGGTGCGGCAGCTTGCCTTTCGCGCGCACGGTTCCGCACCTTTTCCAAGGCACGCCACGGCGGCAAGGGTGCCTTCGGTAAGTTCTAAAATTTCCCCCGCGGTGTACTCTTCGGGAGGGCGCGTCAGCATATATCCGCCGCCCTTTCCGCGCTGTCCCTTCAAAAGCTTTTTCTCAATCAGAATTTTCAGTATTATTTCCAGATACTTTTTGGAAATGCCCTGTCTGTTTGCAATCTCTTCAAGCGGCACGAACTGCCCCTCGGGCTGCTCAGCCAAATCAATCATAACGCGCAAAGCGTACCGTCCCTTGGTCGAAATCATAACTGCACCTCACGTATATACCTATTATACCACAAGGTAATAGGTTAATTCAATATATTTTTATAAGTTTTTCCAATAATAACCTATTAACCTATTGACAAAGTAGGTAATTAAAGATATAATAAGTTCAATCATAATCAAAGAGGTCAATATATGAGCAACTATAAATTCGAAACTTTGCAGCTTCACGTAGGGCAGGAGGAGGCGGACCCCGCGACCGACGCGCGCGCCGTACCCATCTACCAGACGACTTCCTATGTCTTTAAAAATTCCGAACACGCGGCGGCGCGCTTCTCGCTTGCGGACGCGGGCAACATTTACGGCAGACTGACCAATTCCACGCAGGACGTTCTGGAAAAGCGCATTGCGGCGCTTGAAGGCGGTGTTGCCGCGCTTGCGCTTTCGTCGGGTGCGGCGGCAATAACCTACGCGATTCTGGCGCTTGCGGCGGACGGCGGACATATAGTCGCGCAAAAGACCATTTACGGAGGCAGTTACAATCTTTTATGCCACACTCTGCCGCACTACGGCATAAGCGCAACCTTCGTCAACGCGCACGATTTAAAGGAGCTGGAAAACGCAATCAAGCCCGAAACGCGGGCAATCTATCTGGAAACTCTGGGCAACCCCAACAGCGACATTCCCGATATCGACGCGGTAGCCGCAATCGCGCATAAGCACGGCTTGCCCCTCGTTATAGACAACACGTTCGGCACGCCCTATCTCATCCGCCCCATAGAGCACGGCGCGGATATAGTCGTACATTCGGCAACCAAATTCATAGGCGGTCACGGCACCACACTGGGCGGAATTATAGTCGATTCGGGCAAGTTCGACTGGTGCGCAAGCGGCAAATTCCCCGCTATTGCCGACCCCACCCCCAGCTATCACGGCGTTTCGTTCGTGGACGCAGTCGGCGCGGCGGCTTTCGTAACTTATATAAGGGCGATTCTTTTAAGGGATACGGGCGCAACCATTTCGCCGTTCAACGCGTTCCTTTTGTTGCAGGGCGTGGAAACGCTTTCGTTAAGACTGGAAAGACACGCGCAGAACACCATAAAAGTAGTGGAGTATCTTTCCGAACATCCGCTGGTTGAAAAGGTAAATCATCCCTCGCTCAAAGACCACCCCGACAACAAGCTTTACAAAAAATATTTCCCCAACGGTGGAGCTTCCATCTTCACTTTCGATATAAAGGGAGGCAGGGAAGAGGCGTTTAAATTTATCGACAGCCTTAAAATTTTCTCCCTTCTTGCAAACGTTGCGGACGTAAAGAGTCTTGTTATTCACCCCGCAACCACTACGCACTCGCAGTTGTCTGCGGCGGAGCTGGAAGAGCAGGGTATTCACCAGAATACTATCCGTCTTTCCATTGGCACGGAGCATATCGACGACATTATCGCCGACCTGGAAAGGGGCTTTGCAGCGGTAAAGAGCGGTAAATAATTGCACCCGATTTATAAAATCACGTTTGACAAAATAAAAAAAATCTGATATTATTTAAGGGTCGGACAGCTGATATAAGCGTAGAAATTCGGACGAATTTCTACGCTAATTTTTTGGAGGTTTTTTTATGGAAGAAACGCAAACCCAGGAATTTTTAGGTACTGCAAGGCTCGGCAAACTTATGCTCAAATTCTGTATACCGTGCATACTGTCGCTGCTCGTCAGCGCGCTGTACAATATCGTCGACCAGATTTTTGTCGGCAACAGCGAACTGTCGGTACTCGGCAACGCCGCAACGGGAGTCGTGTTTCCCATATTCATAATTGCGCAAGCGTTCGCGTGGTGGATAGGCGACGGCTGCGCGGCTTACCTAAACATATGCCAGGGCAGGGGCGAAGGCAAAAAATCGCACAAAGCCGTGGGCACGGGTCTGGTTTTAACCGTGCTTGCCAGCGTAATTTTAATCGCCGTGTTCTTCCCGTTAAAGAGACAGCTTCTTTCAACCTTCGGCGCGTCGTCGGAAAGTATCGGCTACGCAATAGAATATTTCAACATAATTCTGCCGTTCTTTCCCGTATATATGGCTATGAATATGATGAACGCAGTAGTGCGCGCGGACGGCGCTCCGGGGTGGTCTATGGCTTCCATGCTGTCGGGCGCGCTCGTAAATATCGCCCTCGACCCCGCGTTCATATACGGCTGTAAGTGGGGTATGGCGGGAGCCGCATGGGCAACCGTAATCGGACAGTGTGTATCGTTCGTTATAGCGGTAATTTACTTCTTCCGCACCAAGACTTTCAAGCTCAGATTGAAAAGCTTTATCCCCGATTTCAAGGCGGTGTTCCCAGCAATAAAACTCGGTCTGTCGTCGTTTATTACGCAGGTTACGATAGTTATAATTTCACTCGTCTGCAATATTATGCTTGCAAAATACGGCGCAATCGATTTAAACGACCCCGACACCCCGATTGCGCTTATCGGCGTTGAAAGCAAGGTCTTTACCGTCGTTATCAATATAGTGGTGGGAATAGTGCTCGGCTGTCAGCCCATAATCGGCTACAATATCGGCGCGAAAAACTATGCCCGTATCAAGAGGCTGTACCTTTATATTCTGTCAAGCACGGTTGCGGTGGGGCTCGTATTCACCATACTTTTCGAAGCGTGCCCTTCGGCAGTAGTGGGCATATTCGGCAAACCCGACCCCGAACAGGTCAACCCCGAAACGTACTGGCAATTCGGTAAAAAGCTGTTCCGCATATTCTTAATGTTCGTAACGTTTACGTGCACTATCAAAATGTCGTCAATCTTCTTCCAGGCGCTCGGCAAACCAGTGCTTGCAATTGCGGCTTCGCTCGTGCGCGACATAGTGTGCTTCGTGCCGCTCGTCTGCACCCTGCCGCTGGCAATGGGTATAGACGGCTGTCTGTGGGCGGCGCCCATTGCCGACGCTGTTGCAATGGCAGTCACCGTCGCGCTTACGGTAGTATGTTTTAAAGATTTGAACAAAAAAGCACTAATTTTGGCAAACTCTTGATTTTTGAATGAGCATCTGCTATACTTAATTATCAGGACGATTTTGTATGGCGGATATCCGGAAACTGAAAAATTTAATCAACCCCAAGAAAAATGCGGACAAACAGTTTTACCTGGATTTGCTAGACGAGGACAAGCAGAGGGCGTGGGA
>CAMWHW010000031.1 GCA_947174175.1 uncultured Clostridia bacterium
TTTCAGGGCACCGTAATTTTCGTTTCGCACGACAGATATTTCATCTCTGCAATCGCTGACAGCGTGGCTGAAATCGAGGACAAAAAACTCACGCTTTTCGAGGGCGGTTACGAGGGGTATAAAAGGCAGAAAGCCCTTGCCGCGGAAGAGCAGAGGTCGCGCGAAGAGCAGATAAAAATGCAGGAGTACGAAGCCGCGCGCGAAAGCTCGTACCGTTCCAAAAAGGAGCGCGCGCGTGAAGCGCAGATTAAAGCCGAAGTAAAGACTCTTGAAAAGCAAATTGCCGACTGCGAACGGGAGGAGGAAGAGCTGAACGCAAAGCTTGCCGACCCCGAGGTGACGGGCGATTATAAAAAGCTTTCGGAAGTGCTGGACTTGTTGAAGAACGTGCGCGAAAGACTGGAAGAATTATATTCTCGCTACGGCGAGCTGATAGGATAAAGGAGTAACGGAGGGAAATAAATGAAATCCCGCAACACGGAAATTAAAGAAACGGCGATTGAAACGGCGGAAGAGCCGATTGAAATGGTAGAGCCGCTGTCCGAAGCTGTCGTTGACGACAAGCCGGACGTCGAACAGGTAATAAGGGAAGTCCGCCACACCATA
The DNA here is from genome assembly GCA_947174175.1 of uncultured Clostridia bacterium. GTDB lineage: Bacteria > Bacillota > Clostridia > Christensenellales > Borkfalkiaceae > Coproplasma. The sequence continues at coordinate 607 of CAMWHW010000031.1, forward strand.
ACCGCGGAAGAAACGTTCACGCTTGCAAAGGACGTTTTCGATTTGCGCTGCCTCGTCAAGTCGGTGTATTCCAACCGCGCGCAGATAATCAGGCGACTGAACATGTTCAGTACCGTACTTTCGGCGGTGTTCACTTTCCTGTACGTAATGTTCATGGTCTTTTCGGGCGTAATGAAGATTGCCTCGTACACCTCGCAGGTAGTAGCGTATACCATAATCGGCGTGCATATCGCGCTGACCATTGCGCTTATAACGGTGAGCCTCGTGTGGGGTTCCAGCGCTACGACCAAGAACGTAAAGCGCAAGAACCAGATAATGAGAATTTTCCGCTTCGTGGTGCGCGTTGCGTCGCTTGCAATGGGTATTTCGGCGGTCATTATGACTATGGTTTCGGGCACGGGCGACATTATTTCCGTCGCTATGGATACGGTCGCGCTGATAATATCCATCGTGTTCGTCATCTTCTCCATACTGCCGCTCATATTCGGCGGCTTTGCGGGACTTGCGCGCTGGCTTATGTCGCCTACCAAAGTCAAGCTGACGTTTTCGTTCGTCGTGCTGGAATGGTACCAGCTGTTAACGTCCGAAAGCGCGACTTCCAAAACCATACAGAAAGTTTCCAAAACCTATATGGACGATATAAGTAAATGCGTGGACGGCTATCTGCTTCCCGTGCTGGGCAAGCGCAAATTAAGCAGTATTAACGCCAACCACATTTTCGCCGTAGTAGACCGCGCCCCGCAGGAGGACAGGTCGGTTGTCGAGGGCGTTCTGAAAAACGTTTTCAGCTACGCGTTGGAGTGCGGTTATATAGTGGTCGACCCTTGCAGGGCAATGAATCTGGAAGGCAGTATAGAGGTGGAAAAGAAGAAAGCCAAAAAGGCGAAGAAGCCCACCTTTAAACAGCGTATTACCAAAAAAGTCGGTCAGGGAATAATCAATTCCATATTCGGCGAAGAAGAGTAATTTTGTTAAGAAAACGCAAATTAACCGCGGCATATGCCGCGGTTAATTTAATTTTATTATTGTTTTTTAAAATTCCAGGCTTTTCTCTATATAAGCTTCAAGCTCGGATATGGGCAAGCGAATCTGCTGCATACTGTCGCGGTCGCGCACTGTTACGGTGTCGTTTTCAAGCGTGTCGAAGTCGACCGTAATGCAATAGGGAGTGCCTATTTCGTCCTGTCTGCGGTAACGCTTTCCGATAGAGCCCGTCACGTCGTAGGTCACGGCAAACTTCTTTGCAAGCTTTTTGTAAACCTCGTCTGCCTTGTCGGAAAGTCCCTTCTGCAAGGGCAGTATCGCCGCCTTGTAGGGAGCAAGGAAGGGGTGCAGTCTAAGCACGGTGCGCACGTCGTTTTTGGCTTCGTCCAGCACTTCTTCGTCGTACGCGTCGGTAAGGTATGCAAGCACCATACGCTCGACGCCCAGCGACGGCTCGATAACGAAAGGAACGTACTTTTCGTTGGTGACGGGGTCGGTATATTCCATACTTTCGCCGCTCTCGGTCTGGTGCTGGGTAAGGTCGTAGTCCGTTCTGTCGGCAACGCCCCAAAGCTCGCCCCAGCCGAACGCAAACTTATACTCGAAGTCGGTCGTCGCCTTGGAATAGAAGCAAAGCTCCTCGGGCGAGTGGTCGCGAAGGCGCAGGTTTTCTTCCTTCATACCGAGGGACAGAAGGAAGTCCTTGCAGTAGTTTTTCCAGTAGTTGAACCATTCCAGGTCGGTGCCCGGCTTGCAGAAAAATTCAAGTTCCATCTGCTCGAACTCGCGCACGCGGAAAATAAAGTTGCCGGGGGTGATTTCGTTGCGGAACGACTTGCCTATCTGGCCTATGCCGAAGGGTACGCGCATGCGGCTTGCTCTTTGAACGTTCTTGAAGTTGACGAATATGCCCTGCGCCGTTTCGGGGCGGAGGTATACGGTGTTAACGCTGTCCTCGGTTACACCCTGATAGGTCTTGAACATAAGGTTGAATTTTCTTATCGGGGTAAAGTCGCTCTTGCCGCACGCGGGGCAAACTATGGACTTTTCATTAATGAACGCTTCCAGCGCGTCGTTATCCATAGATTCCACTTTGACGTCCAGCCCGTGCTTCTGGCAGTAAGCTTCCACCAAGTTATCCGCTCTGTGGCGGGTCTTGCAGTTTTTGCAGTCCATAAGGGGGTCGGAAAAACCGCCAAGGTGTCCGCTCGCCTTCCAGGTGCGGGTGTTCATTAAAATAGCGCAGTCAAGTCCCGTGTTAAGCGTGTTTTCCTGCACGAACTTTTTCCACCACGCCTTTTTTACGTTGTTTTTAAATTCAACGCCCAAAGGACCGTAGTCCCACGTGTTGGCAAGTCCGCCGTAAATTTCGCTTCCGGGGAATATGAAGCCCCTGTTCTTGCAAAGGGCTACCAGCTTTTCCTGCGTAACCTTTCTCTTGTCAGCCATAAAAAACTCCTTCGGCGCGCACTTGGCAATAATGCGCCCATAAAAAATATAAATTAAGTGTATTCTTGCGGGGGCGAAAAGTCAAGTAAATTGCAAACCGCCGCGCCAATTTGTAATATCCTTCCGTTTAAACCGTATTTTAACTGCGTTAAATTTTTAAATTTACCCCTGAAATTATATACTTTGTCGCGCGAGTGTGGTATAATAGCCTTGAATAACGCCAAGGAGAACGGAAAAATTGCTTAGCGATATCGAAATTGCGGAGAGCGCAAAGCTTAAAGACGTACGCGAAATTGCAAAGAAACTGGGACTTGAAGAGGACGACCTTGAACTTTACGGCAAGTATAAGGCGAAGATTAATCTGAAATCTTTCAAGCCGAAATCAAAACTCGTTCTGGTCACGGCAATCAACCCCACGGCAAGCGGAGAGGGCAAGACCACCGTTTCCATAGGGCTTGCCGACGGTATGGCAAAGCTTAATAAAAAGGTCTGCCTTGCGCTGAGGGAACCTTCCCTCGGTCCCGTGTTCGGCATTAAGGGCGGCGCTGCCGGCGGCGGTTACGCTCAGGTCGTGCCCATGGCGGATATCAATTTACATTTCACGGGCGACTTGCACGCGATAACGGCGGCAAACAATCTGCTGTGCGCAATGATAGACAACCATATCCTGCGCGGCAACGCGCTCGATATAGCAAAGGTGCATTTCCACCGCTGTATGGATATGAACGACCGCGCGCTGAGGGATATCACCCTGGACTGTCCCGCGGGCAATATGAAGGGTTGCGAAAGCTATTCGAGAAAGGAAAGCTTTTCGATTACGGCGGCAAGCGAGGTAATGGCGATTCTGTGCCTTGCCAAGGACATTGCCGATTTAAAGACCAGGCTTGGCAATATAGTAGTGGGCGAAAATTCAAAGGGCGGCTTCGTGTACGCGCGCGAGCTTAAAGCAGAGGGCGCAATGGCAACCCTTTTAAAGGACGCGATAAACCCCAACCTGGTGCAGACGCTTGAAGGCACGCCCGCGATAGTTCACGGCGGTCCGTTTGCAAACATAGCGCACGGCTGTAACTCGGTAAGGGCTACGCTTGCGGCAATGAGCCTTTCCGACTACACGGTTACGGAGGCGGGCTTCGGCGCCGATCTGGGTGCGGAAAAATTCCTGGACGCCAAGTGCAGAATCGCGGGTATAGAGCCCGACTGCGTGGTGGTGGTTGCAACCGTAAAGGCGTTAAAGCTGCACGGCGGCGCGGACAAAAATACGCTTTCGGACGAGAATATAGCGGCGTTAAAGGCGGGCTTGCCCAATCTTTTAAAGCACGTCGACAACGTTAAGACGGTCTACAAAAAGCCCGTCGTGGTTGCAATGAACAGATTCTTTACCGACACCCCCGCGGAGATTGAAGCGGTTATGAACGCGTGCGCGGAAGCGGGCGCAAAGGCAGTGTTTACCGACGTGTTCTTAAAAGGCGGCGAGGGCGGCAAGGAGCTTGCCGAGGCCGTTATACAAGCTTGCGCAGTCGAGAGCAAACTGCACTTTGCATATAATTTAAACGACAGCATAAGGACCAAAATCAACGATATAGTCAAGAACATATACGGCGGCGACGGTGCCGATTTCTCGCCAGAGGCGGAGCAGAAAATCGCGCTTCTGGAAAGCAACGGCGTAAAGGGCTTGCCTGTGATAATCGCCAAAACGCAGTATTCGCTTTCGGATAATCCCGCGTTACTTGCGGCGCCCAAGGGCTTCAAGATTTTCGTGCGCGATATCGAATACCGCGGCGGCGCGGGCTTTATCGTGGCGATTGCGGGCGCTATAATGCTTATGCCCGGGCTCGGCAAAATTCCCGGCGCGGAGCACATTGATATAGATAGCGACGGCAAGATTACAGGACTGTCTTAATAGGTGAAAATATGGAACTTCCCGAAGCAACAAACTTTATCGAACAGTATATCAACGAGGACCTTGCAAGCGGCAAGTACGAAGGGCGCGGCAACCAAATTGTCGTGCGCTTTCCGCCCGAACCCAACGGCTATCTGCACATAGGGCACGTAAAGGCGCTGTGCATAAATTTCGGCGTTAAGGAAAAGTACGCGGGCAAAATCAACCTGCGTATGGACGACACCAACCCCGCCAAGGAAGACTACGAGTACGTCAATTCCATTATAGACGCGGTTAAGTGGCTGGGCTTCGAATACGACAATCTGTTTTACGCTTCGGACTACTACGACAAACTTTACGAAATTGCCGAAAAGTATATCAAAGACGGCAACGCGTACGTCTGCGATTTGTCCGCCGAGGAGATTACCGCAACGCGCGGCACTCTCACCGAACCGGGCAAGGAAAGCCCTTACAGAACGAGGAGCGTGGAGGAAAATTTAAAACTCTTCCGCGAAATGAAGGCGGGCAAGTATCCGGACGGCGCAAAGGTTTTAAGGGCTAAGATAGATATGTCGTCGCCCAACCTCAACATGCGCGACCCCGTCATTTACAGAATAGCTCACGTACCGCACTACCGTCAGGGCGACAAGTGGTGCATCTATCCCATGTACGACTTCGCGCACCCCGTGTCGGACGCAATCGAGGGCATTACGCACTCGCTGTGTTCGCTTGAATTCGAGAACCACAGACCGCTCTACGACTGGGTTATTGAAAAGGCGGGCTTTGCACAGCCCGTGCCCAGACAGATAGAGTTTGCGCGTTTGAACATAACCAACACGCTCATGTCCAAGAGGTATCTGAAAAAGCTCGTGGACGAGGGTGTGGTAAGCGGCTGGGACGACCCCCGTATGCCAACCCTGATGGGGCTTAAAAACAGAGGCGTGCCCCCTATGGCGCTCCGCAAATTCTGCGCCGCGGTGGGCGTTGCCAAGAACTACGGCGTGGTAAATAACGCCCAGCTTGACGAGTGTATCCGCGACGAGCTCAACGTTACGGCGGAAAGGGCTATGGCGGTCACCGACCCCGTTAAGCTCACCATAACCAATTACAGCGGCGAGGAGGAGTTGGAGTTCGAAAAGAACCCCACCGACGGAAGCGGCGCAACCCGTCCCGTCAAATTTTCGGGCAGCGTATATATCGACAGAAGCGACTTTGCGCTGGTGCCTCCGCCCAAATTCAAAAGGCTGTTCAAGGGCGGCTTCGTGCGCCTTAAAGCGGCGTATATCGTGCGCTGCGACGACGTCGTTCTGGACGATAACGGAGAAGTCAAGGAGATACTCTGTACCTATTTCCCCGAAACGCGTTCGGGCAGCGAGGTCAAGAGCGATATAAAGGCAAAGGGCGTAATTCAGTGGGTGGACTGCAAGTACGGCGTGGACGCGTGCTTTACCAGCTATTCCCAGCTTTTGAAGGACGAGGAGTACCCCGACCAGGACTACGCCGAAAGGCTCAATTACGACAGTATAAAAACGTGCTGCGGAAAGGTGGAACCTTACGCCGCTCAAAGCGGAGAGGGTAAGTGCTTCCAGATGATGCGCACGGGATATTATAAAGTTTGCGCGGCAAAGGACGGCAAAGCACAGCTTTCCGAAATTGTGTCGCTCAAAGATAATTTCAACAAATAAACGGAGGATATATGTCCGCTATTTTAATTGTTGCAGTCATTCTGGGAGCAATCCTGGGTGGCGTTGCAGGCTTCTTTAAAAAATTCACAAAATCATCTTTCTGGGGCATAACCGCGCTATTGACGCTTCTGTTCCAGATGATGATAGGCGCGGCTGTAAAAAAGACGTCGGGCGGCTTCGGCATTGCGGTGCTGGTCACCACGGTTGTCGTTCTGTTCGCGTTCAACGGCGTGGCGCTGCTCTTAAAGACGCTGCTTGAAAAAGCGGTGGAATCGCGCAAGCGCCTTTCGCACTACAAGAACGTTGACAATATCGAGGAGAACGAAGCGCTCATTCTGAACGCCGTCGATACGGGCGACAAGCGCGAGTACAAGAAACAGCTTAAAAGAGCGAAAAAGATAAAAGATTCCGCTGGCGCCTGGGGCATAGTGGACGGCGTGGCAGGTGCCGTAAACGGCTGCTTCAACGTGCTTATGGGACTGGGCGCGGCAATACTTGCCCTGCTTCTGTTCGTAGACCTTTCGCAAATCGGTTTCCTGAACGCCATATTCGCTTCCGCACTCAAATCAGGCAGCTGGACGGGACTGGGCACCAAACTTGCTTTCGACCTGCCTTTAATCTGCGTGCTTTCGCTCACGGTAAGAATAGGTTATAAAAGCGGTATCAGCTCGGTATTCTCGTTCGTGGTCATTATCGGTATGCTGGTTTGTTGCGGCATAGGCGCATACTCGATAGCTTCAAGCAGCATGTGCGCGAGTGCGGTGGAAGGGCTTAAAAACGGTATGCTTTCCGCCCTTACGGCAGTGCTCGGGGACGGGGCTACGGTCATTGCAAGGCTGGTGATTGCGGGCGTAATATTTGCGCTGTCGCTCATATTCGTCATACTGGTCGGCATATGCCTTCCCAAAATCACGTCAAAGTTCAGGGAGAGTAAAATTTTCTCCGCAGTGGACGGCGCAATAGGCGCGGTAGTGCTTACCATAGTTTTGCTTGTGGTAATAATGGTTTTCGGCGGCATTGCCTACACGCTGCACGATCTGGCGTTTATGGAAAAATTCAACACCTTTGCGGAGTACTCCAATATCGGCGACTGTATGTATGCGCACAACGTAATGAACGGCGCGTTCCAGGGCTTGCCTCTGCGCGGCTGGTTCGGTTCGGTTTCCGAGCCGGTAAACCCGCCGTCCGATGTTCCGTCGGAGCCGATAGTATCGCCCGAGGGAACCCCCGTAGAGGCGGTTATAAGAGCTTTTGCGGCGTAATATGCAATAAGTAAATCACGGCGCGGACGTTATTCGTCCGCGCCGTAACTTTTTGTAAACTTGCTTAAACCTTATCGGAGAAGCTTTCGCAGCAGGTGCAGTGATCGCTTTCGCAAGTGCAGCCTACGTGAATCTTGTCAAGCGTGCAGTTGCATCCGTTGTGGTTGTACTTGCAGTTGGAAACGTCGCAAGCAATACCGAAATTGATGTTTTCCATTAAGTTTACCTCCGTTAAATTTATTGTGTGCGGTAACGCGCAAATTATACCCTGCTATTGACAAACGCGCCGTTTGTCTGTACAATATATGGTAACAGAAAAGGAGAAGCGTATGAAGATTATTCTATTGCAGGACGTAAAGGGACAGGGCAAAAAGGGCGACTTGTTGGAAGTCAACGAAGGATATGCGCGCAACTTCCTTATTAAGAAGGGACTTGCGGAGGCGGCTACGGCGACAAAGATCAACGAACTCAACCAGAGAAAGACCGCCGACGAATATCACAAGCGCGAGGAGCTGAAAGCAATGAAAGCGCTTGCCGACGAAATTAAGGACAAGGCGTTCACCCTTAAAATAAAGGTGGGGCAGAACGGCAAGG
>CAMWHW010000032.1 GCA_947174175.1 uncultured Clostridia bacterium
GGATATATAAAAGTCAATAAAATATGTGCGTACTTACTTAAATTGAGGGTATAAATATATTTTATGCACTAAAAAAATAAGCGTTTATGCACGAATAGGTGCATAAACGCATAAACTCTGTATAAATTCAGGTTTGGGGGAAGGGTATCTTTTCGAACGCCGTATCCCTGTCGAAATAGGCGTTTGCGGGCAGATTTGCGCCCAGCGCGGTCATAACCTTTACTATTGTCATTTCAATCGTGGTGTCGTACGCGGTTATCACGTTGCGCGGCAAATCGTTCATGCTCGCGTAAACGCCCGCCCTGCTCATCACGGGGCCCAGCACCACGCTCACCCCGCACGCCTCGCAATAGCGCGCGAAATGTTTAAAGTTCAAAGCGCCGCCCTCGGTGCAAACCGTGCCGCTGTGCGAAAGCTCGATTATAACCGCCTGCGGCTTGACCTTGGAAAAGTCGTACACTTCGAAGTTTAAAAGCGAGCGCATGGTTATAAGCATAACCTTGTCGCACAGTGCAAATTCCACGGGCTGCGCCTTTGACTTTTTGATTTCGTCCACGGTAGGCAGAAGGGGGGAAAGGTTGTATTTTATTTCGCCGTCCTCTATCTCGGCAAAGTGCGCGCCAAGCGCGCTGTGGTAAAAGCCGTTAATCTCGTCGGGGTAAACCAGTCTGGAAGCCAAATGTATCTTGCAGTTTTCGCCGTCGTTTGCAAACGCGCAGTAAACTCCGCCGACCTTCGATTTTTCGATAAAGTCCACGGCGCCCGCAAAATTTTTCAGTCCGTTGCTGCGTTCGTCGGTCAGAGGATACAGCGCCGAAACGAACACCACGGGTACGAGACAGCGGCAGAACAGCTGACTGAAAAGGTTGACGGTAAAGCACAGCGTATCCGTGCCGTGGGTGATGATTATGCCGTCGTAAAGGGATATATCCACGCCTTTTACGCAAGTGTACAGCTTTTCAAGGTCGTCGGGCTGTACGTTTTCACTGAGAATATTAATGGGCGTAAGCACGTCGAATTTTATATCGCCGCTCGCCTGCTCACGGTACTTTTCAATAAGCAGTTTTCTGCTTCCCCGGGACAGCGATATGCTGTTGCCCTCCGAATCGCTTCCTATCGTGCCGCCCGTAAAAATTACGCAGATTGATTTTTTCATTTAACACCTCTTTACTTTTTTGATTATACCCGTGCGCTTCCTAAAAGTCAACGCGTATTTTAAAGCTTGCTATTGATTATCTGTCGAAAGCATAGTATAATATTGGCGTAAAGTCAAAACGGGGGGAATTTATATGTACGATTTTTCGTATTGCGCGCCCACAAAGGTGTGCTTCGGACGGGGCAGCGAGGAGCAGCTTGAAGGGCTTATCGCGGAGAGAAAATGCAAGTGCGTGCTTCTGCACTACGGCGGAGAAAGCGCCGTCAGGAGCGGACTTATAAAGCGCGTAAGATGGGCGTTGGAGCGCGCGGGCGCGGCGGTGGTAGAGCTGGGCGGCGTCAAACCCAACCCTCGTCTGTCGCTCGTCAACGAGGGCATAAAGCTGTGCAAGGATAAGGGCGTGGACTTTATACTCGCGGTGGGCGGCGGCAGCGTTATCGACTCCGCAAAGGCGATAGGTATGGGCTGCGTCGGAGGCGGCGACGTCTGGGACTATTACTGCAAAAAGCGCGTGCCGCAGGGCACTATACCCGTGGGCGTGGTGCTCACCATTGCGGCGGCGGGCAGCGAAATGAGCAAATCGTCGGTCATAACCAACGATAAGACTGCGACAAAGTGCGGAGTGAACGCCGAGCTTTCGCGCCCCGTGTTTGCTATTATGAACCCCGAACTTACCGCGTCGGTGCCCGCATATCCCACGGCGTGCGGCTGTGCGGATATTTTAATGCACACGCTGGAAAGATATCTGACGGGCGGCGAAACCTTGAAGCTTACCGATTCGATTGCAGAAGCGCTTATGACTACGGTTATATCCTCTTCCAAAGCGGTTATGCGCGATTTGTCAAATTACGAAGCGCGCGCAAATCTTATGTGGGCTAGTTCGCTTTCGCACAACGGTCTTACGGGGTTGGGCAACGACGGCGGCGACTGGTGCACGCACTCGCTCGGGCACGAGCTGTCCGCACTCTACGACACTCCTCACGGCGCGGCGCTAACGGCGGTGTGGGGAAGCTGGGCAAGGTACGTCTATAAAAACTGTCTGAACCGCTTCCACAGATTTGCGGTGCAGGTTATGGGCGTGCGCCCCAACGGCACGTGCGGCGAACTTGCCTTAAAGGGCATAGAGGCGGCAGAGGAGTGGTTTGCAGGCATGGGTCTGCCCACTTCCATAAAGCAGCTGGGCGTAAAACCCACGGAAGCCGATTTGAAGCTTATGGCGGAAAAGTGCGCCGCAAACAACGGCGGCAGCAAGGGCAGCTGTATGAAACTGCACGTCGAAGATATGCTTGCCATATATACCGCGGCGAATAAGTAAAAAGCAAATAAAAATAACCCGCGCGGCGAACGCCGCGCGGGTTTCGTTTTGTTGTGAATAGTTAATTTTTCAGTCAGGCAATTAAAGGACTTGCCCGCGGTGGCTCACCGCTATAACTCGGCGTCGTCGGGGTTCTGGTATCCCTCGCCGTAAATTTCCTTGGCAGAGGAAACAATCATAAACGCCTTTTTATCTTCCTCGTGCACGACGTCGCGGAGGCGGGGATAGAGGAAGGGTTTGACGACGCACATAATCATAACCTTTTCTTCCTTGGTGTATGCGCCCTGTGCGTCAACGATAGTAGCGCCCGTGTCTATGTCCTTTAAAATTCTCTGTATCACGGCTTCGCACTTGTCTTTCGCGGTGATTATAAACACCGTCTTTGCCGAGTTGCCGCCGTACAATACCCAGTCGAAAACGAGGGTGAACACGACGACGTGCAGAGCCGTATAAAACAGTTTGTCGATATCGTAGTGCACGAAGAACGAACAGCCCACGACTATCATATCGGTAATGAGCGAAATCATACCCGTCTTTAAATGACGGAACTTTTTGCGCAGAAGCTTAACTATGACGTCGGTGCCCGCGGTGGTTGCGCCCATGCGGAATATCAGCCCCATACCCATACCGAACAGCACCGCGCCCACTATGGCGTTAACTATAACGTTTTCGGTAAACGGGTGCTTTATCCAGTTGTTCAGCGCAAACTTGCCGAACCTCATCAAAAGTCCCGAAACGACGGTAGCGTATCCCGTGGATAAAAGGAACTTCCACCCGAAAAAGATAAGCCCGATTATGAACATTGGTACGTTTAAAATTATGTAAAGATAGCCCGTGGGGAAGCCCGAAACGGCGTTGATTATAAGCGAAATACCCGTCATTCCGCCTGAGGCGAGATTTGCGGGTTCAACGAACAGCGATATGCCGGTAGCGTATAAAATACACCCCAGGGTAATTATGGCGTATTGCTTTAATATTTTAAGCGCTATTTTCTTCTTGTCGGGTTTTACTGCTATATTTTCTTCCACGTTACATATTATAAAATTTTATGTACTTTGTGTCAACTATCGCCCGCCCTTTTCTTTACTTTTTTGGAGGGAAGATATATAATGTCACGTAAGCGCGATAAGCAAAGTAAGGTGACAAGTGGAAAAGACCGCAAAGATTAAAAGAAAATATACGCTCTTCACGGGCAAGCAGCTTTTATGGCTTATTCTGCCCATTATTATCGAGCAGATTTTTTCGTCCTCGCTGGGGTTCATTGACTCTATAATGGTTTCGCATATGCCCGGCGACAGCATAAGCGGCGGACTTGCGGTAACCAACGTCGACTATATGAACAATCTGATTATTCAGTTGTTCTCGGCGTTTGCCACGGGCGGCGCCATAATAACTTCCCAGGCGCTGGGTGCAAAGGACAACGACACGGCAAAGAGCAGTGCAAAGCATATGCTGGTAATCGTTATAATAGCTTCGCTCGTCATATCGGGGCTGTGCCTTGCGCTCAACTGGCCGCTGTTAAGACTGCTGTATTCGGATATAGAAACGGCAAGCCAGACCTTCCGTGACCAGCGTATTTACTTTTATATAACCGCCGCGTCGTTCCCGTTCATAGGACTGTTCAACGCCTGCGCGGCTCTGCTTCGCGTTCAGCGCAAGAGTATGTACACTATGTCGTCCGCGGCGCTGTCCTGCGCGTTGAACGCGGGAATGAACGCGATATTTTTATTCGCATTAAAGCTCGGCGTACTTGGCGCGGCGCTTGCAACGCTGGTGTGCAGGGCCGTTCCCGCAATATGGATGCTCATAGTTCTGGGCAGTAAAAAGAACGCCGTTTCGGTAAAAATATTCGAAAAGTTTCGCTTCGATAAGACGATGGTAAAAAAGATACTCCGCCTTGCAATTCCCGCGGGTATAGAAAGTTCTTTATTCCAGCTGGGCAAGCTGTTGACTTCGACCTTCGTAAACGTGGGCTGCTATATTCAGCCCGTACTCGGCGAAAACGGTTTGCAGGTAGTGGAGAACGGAGTTACTAAAACAATCAACGTCCAGGCGCTGGGCAACTCCATTGCCAACCACGTCAACAACTACGCCTCCATGGTAGGCGGCGGCGTGGGCACGGCGTGCCTTACGGTAGTAGGCCAGGCGGTGGGCACGGGCGACGTCGACCAGTGCAAGTACTATATGAAGAAAATGTTTCTTCTTTCGTACGTAGCCAACGCAATTTGCGCCGCAATGTTCCTGGGACTTTCCATGTTTATAGTGCATATGTGGGGATACGGTGCGGAGGCGGAAACGATAGCTTTGAACTGTCTGTATTTCTGTCTGTCCGTTCAGATTGTAACCTATCCCTTATCGTTCACCACGCCGGCAATTTTAAAGGCGACAAGCGACGTCAAATACGTTATGTTCAGCGCGGTCATTTCGATGTTCGTAATGCGCGTGGGCTTGTCCTTTATTCTGACTACTGACAAAATCGCGGGGCTACCTAAGCTGGGCGCGTTCGGCTACTGGATAGGTATGTGCGCGGACTGGGTACTGCGTTCGGTGCTGTTCTTGTCCCGCCTTTTAACGGGCAAGTGGAAGAAGTCGTCGGGACTGTTCAAGGAGCCCGTTGCGGTCACCGCGGAAGGCGACGGACAGACCGAGGCGCAGCCGTTCGAAACGGTTGCGGACGGCGCGGAAGAAAGCGTTGCGGAGCAGGCGGAGGAGCCTTTCGAGGAACTTGCCGAGCAGCCGCAAATCGATACCGAAAAGGGCGAAAACGGCATTGAATAGGGCATATTGAGGGGGTAAAAGAGTGTTCAGACAGATGTTCGAGGAAAAATATATGCGCTTCCCCGGGGGCAAGGCAAAGGCTTTAACGTTCAGCTACGACGACGGGGTAAAGGCTGATTTGCGCCTTTTGAAGGTGTTTGAAAAGTACGGCTTAAAGGGCGCGTTCAATTTAAACTCCAAACTGTTCGACTGCGAAAACTGGCACGGCAGAATGGACGAGGAGACGACCTTTAACGCCTTTAATAAGAGCGGTCAGGAAGTTGCTCTGCACGGCGCAAGGCATATCTTTTTAGACAAGGTGCCTCTGTCCGAAGCTATCAAGGAAGTGGTAGATAACCGCGCGTATCTGGAAGAAAAATTCGGTACGATAGTGCGCGGAATGGCGTACGCTTACAACGGCTATAACGCCGATATAAAGCGCGTGCTTACCGACCTTGGAGTGGCTTACGCTCGCACCACTGTTCCAACGTACGACTTTACAATTCCCGAAGATTTTCTGGAATGGAACCCCACCTGTCACCACACCGACGGGCAGCTTGAAAAGCTTGCGGACAAGTTCTTTTCATCGTCGCCCGAGGACGAGTTCAAGCACCGCGAGCCGTGGCTGTTTTTCGTGTGGGGTCACTCCTACGAATTCGACGACGATAACAACTGGCAGGTAATCGAAAACCTGGGCAAGAGCGCGGCGGAGCATAAGGATATATGGCACGCGACCAATATAGAAATATATAATTACGTTCAGGCTTATAAGCGCCTCGTATTCTCGCTGGACGGCGAAAGGGCGTACAACCCCTCGGCAATGCCCGTGTGGCTGGAAATACGCGGCAGGGTATACGAAATAGCAAGCGGCGCGACCGTGCAATTCGATAAATAAATTTTTCCAACCCCCTTGAAATGTTAAGGGGGTTGCGCTATAATTATAAGGTAAAAAATTTTTTCGGGGGAAAATATGATTTTAGATTCTTTCAGCTTAAAGGGCAAAGTGGCAATCGTTACCGGCTCCAACACGGGGCTGGGGCAGGGCATATGCAGGGCGTATGCCGAGGCGGGCGCAAAGGTAGTCGGCGTTTCGCGCAGACCTTCGACCGAAACGGAAGAGCTTATCGGCAGCGGAAATTTTTATAACGTAATCGCCGATTTATCCTCGTGCGAGGTCATTCCCGAGGTCATCGAAAAAACGCTTGCGCGCTACGGCAGAATTGATATTCTCGTAAACAACGCGGGAATAATCAAACGGCAGGACTCCATAGAGTTTTCCGAAGAGAACTGGGACAGCGTTTTAAACGTCAATTTAAAGACGGTTTTCTTCCTTACGCAGGCGGTTGCAAAGCAGTTTATAAAGCAGGGCGGGGGCGGCAAGATAATCAATATCGCGTCAATGCTCTCCTACCAGGGCGGCATACGCGTGCCCTCGTACACGGCAAGTAAGTCGGCAATCAAGGGCATAACCATGACGCTTGCCAACGAGTGGGCAAGCAAGGGCATTAACGTAAACGCGATAGCTCCCGGCTATATGGCGACCAACAACACCCAGCAGCTTCGTCAGGACGAGGAGCGCAGCGCGGATATCTTGGCGCGTATTCCCGCGGGCAGGTGGGGCACCCCTGCGGACCTGGAAGGCGCGGCGGTATTCCTTGCAAGCTCGGCAAGCGACTACGTCAACGGATTCACTATTGCAGTTGATGGTGGATGGCTTGGAAGATAAAATTCTTTATTCATTTATTTGATTATTTATAAATTATATGCTATCATTATTGCATAATTATAAATTTTTAACGGAGTAAACTATGATTGACATATCCTTAATCGAACAGACAGACCCCGAAGTAGCCGAGGCGTTAAAACTCGAACTTGCCCGTCAGCAGGGCAATATCGAACTTATTGCAAGCGAAAACTTCGTATCCCCCGCGGTGCTTGCGGCGGCAGGCAGCCACCTTACCAACAAGTATGCGGAGGGCTATCCCGCGCACCGCTATTACGGCGGTTGTCAGTTCGTGGATATTGCCGAGGACCTTGCGCGCGACCGCATTAAACAGATATTCGGCTGCGAGTACTGCAACGTACAGCCCCATTCGGGCGCAAGCGCAAACCTTGCGGTGTTCTTTGCAATGCTGCAACCGGGCGACACGGTTATGGGTATGAACCTGGCGCACGGCGGTCACCTTTCGCACGGCTCGCCCGTAAACATTTCGGGCAAATACTTCAACATAGTTCCCTACGGCGTAAGCGAGGACAAGCAGGTTATCGACTACGACGAAATGGAAAAAATAGCGGTGGAGTGCAAGCCCAAAATGATAGTTTCGGGCGCAAGCGCATATCCCCGCGTAATCGACTTCAAGCGCATCCGTCAGATTTGCGATAAGGTGGGCGCGCTTATGATGGTTGACATCGCGCACATTGCAGGACTGGTTGCGGCGGGACTTCATCCCTCG
Organism: uncultured Clostridia bacterium; assembly: GCA_947174175.1. Classification (GTDB taxonomy): domain Bacteria; phylum Bacillota; class Clostridia; order Christensenellales; family Borkfalkiaceae; genus Coproplasma. The sequence continues at coordinate 7,682 of CAMWHW010000032.1, forward strand.
CCCGTGCCCTACGCGGACTTCGTAACCACCACGACGCACAAGACTCTGCGCGGACCGCGCGGCGGCGTAATAATGTGTAAGGAAGAGTACGGCAAGGCAATCGATAAAGCGGTGTTCCCCGGCATACAGGGCGGCCCCTTAATGCATATAATCGCGGCAAAGGCGGTTGCTTTCAAGGAAGCGTTGCAGCCCGAATTCAAGGAATATCAGAAGCAAATCGTAAAAAACGCGGCGGCTATGGCGGACGAGTTCACCAAGCTGGGTGTAAAAATGGTTTCGGGCGGCACGGACAACCACCTTATTTTGCTCAACCTTACCGACAAAGGTATGACGGGCAAGGAATTGGAGCATATGCTTGACGAGGTGCATATCACCGTAAACAAGAACGCAATTCCTTTCGACACGCAAAAGCCTTTCGTGACCAGCGGCATAAGAATAGGCACCCCCGCAATGACCTCGCGCGGAATGAAAGAACCCGAGGCGCGCAAGATTGCTCAGCTTATTGCGGAGATTATAGAAAAGAAGGAGCAAGCGTACGCGCACGTGACAGAGGAGGTTGCCAAGCTTTGCAAGGCGTTCCCCCTGTATGCGGACTGCGTGCGGTGAGCCACCGCGGGCAAGTCCTTTAATCACTGCAAAACGTATCACCAACCACAAGATATAGTGGTTGGTGTAATTTTTTACACTATTTTTAAAAATTTTGTCGAAAGGTCTTGAAAAATTTAAAATAGTGTGATATAATTCCGACACTCAAAGTATTTGTT
>CAMWHW010000033.1 GCA_947174175.1 uncultured Clostridia bacterium
AACCGCCGCAACAGGCGGTTTTTTAAATTCCACGGTTAAGTTGTCGGTTTGCAACGTATCCTTCATTGTCTTTTATTTTTGCACATAACCAAATTATCGTTACTAAATTATACTGCTTTGCGAGGTAATTATGAAGAGGAAATTTTTAGCTTGTGCACTGGCTGCTGCGGCGGCGGTATCCGCGGCGGCGTTTGCGGGGTGCGGTCTGTTCGGCGGCGGAAAGGACGACGGTGACGAAGGTTACGTTCAGGACAATATGCGGTTCGAACTCAAAGACGACGGCACGTACGAACTTGCCCGCTACGAGTATGCGGACCTGCGCGACGGATACGACGAGGACGATAATTATATAGAGGGGTATAAGGGCGAAGGTGAGACCGTAACCGTTCCCGACACGGTGAACGGCAAGGCGGTGACTTCGGTTAAAGAATATGCTTTCAGCGGTACGGGTGTAAAGAGCGTGACTTTGCCCGATACTGTTTCAATTCTGCCCGACAGAATATTCGACAGCTGCTCGCTGCTGCAAACGGTCGATTTTCCTGCGGTTACGTCCGTCGGCAAACTGGCTTTTTACCAATGTGAAAAACTTGAAAGCATTGCGTTTGAAAGCGGGCTTACCATGATAGGCGACCGCGCTTTCGAAAAATGTTTCGCGCTTGCAACGGTTACGTTGCCAGACACGGTAAAAACGATAGGGGAGAACTGCTTCTATAATTGCGCTTTCGGAAGCATTAACACGGCTGGCGTGGAGGTGCTTGGCAAGGGGGCGTTCTATAATTGCGCTAACGTTACGGCGTTTAACCTTCCCAATATAGTGACTATCGGCGAAAGCGCTTTCGGCGGTTGCGGAAAGCTGACCGAAATGACGATTGGCAATAAGCTTGAATCGTGCGAGGCGAGCCTTAACGGGTTGAGTAAAATCAGCATAGACAGCCCCATTCCCGACAAGCTGTTTCAGTGGGCGAAAAAGCTTACCGACGTAACGCTGGGCGAGGGCGTGACCTCCATAGGTGAAATGGCGTTCGGTTATTGCTTTGCGTTAAAGAATATAACCTTGCCCGCAACGCTGACCGAAATAGGCGACCGGGCGTTCTGGGATAGCGGGCTGACGGCGGTTACCATTCCCGCTTCCGTAAAGACGGTGGGCGAGGAAGCCTTTTACGCCAGCCGGAGCCTTGCAAGTTTAACCATTGAAAACGGCGTTGAAAGCATTGGCGAATCCGCGTTCAAGGAGACGGGCATAACCTCTCTTTCGCTGCCAGCTTCGGTAAAGACGGTGGGGAATAAAGCGTTTTCGGATTGTAACGACCTTAAAGAAATCACGCTTGCCGAGGGGCTGGAAACTATCGGCGACCTTGCGTTTGCAATCAAGGGCGCGGAAACGCTGGATATAGTTTTACCGTCCACGGTTAAGTCGATAGGCGGCGGCTGCTTCAATTACGGTGGTTGGGGCAACGACAGGGGCATTACGGCAAACAAGATTATCATCAACGACACGGTTGAAACGGTTGGCGAAAATATTTTAAAGGACTGCAAGGTTAAGGAGCTTACCGTGCCCGCAAGCTACGGACATAACGCGTCAAAGGTCGAAAAGCTTACGCTGTTCGGGGAGGGCGATATTCCAGCCTCCGCATATCAGTATTGCACGGCTTTAAAGACGGTCAATCTGGGCGCGGGAGTCAAGCGCATAGGCGCGTACGCTTTCAAAGGGCTTGAAAGCATAAATCTCAGCGGAGTTGAATACCTGGGCAACTATGCACTCGGCGACCTTTCCGCGCTCACCTACACGAGCAGTGAAAACGGCGTGAACTGCATTGATAACTGGGTAATATCCTCCGACTATTCCAACGGCGGCGCGACCAACCTCGATTTAAGCGGCTACACGGGCATATATAGCAACGCGTTTAAAAAGACCGAAACCAACGACACCTCCGCGTTGACTACCGTTGCACTGGTTGGCTCGCACGGAACTTCCAATCTTAAATTCATAGGTGAGCGCGCTTTTGCGGGCTCGGGCATAAGGGCGGTGGAGGTCCCCGCAAGCGTGCGGGAGTGGAGCGGCGCGTTCAGAGAGTGCCGAGCGCTTACTACGGTTGCGATACAGCACGGCGTGGAAAAGATTGCGGACAGTGCGTTCACCGACTGCACTGCTCTGGACGGTTTGAACTTTGCGGCGACCGACGTCGTTGAAATAGGAAAATCGGCTTTCAGCGGCTGCACGAATTTGCGGTTGATTACTCTCCCGAACGGTATTAAAAAGATAGGAAACGACGCGTTTTATTTCTGCACTGCGCTTATGACCGTCGACCTTAAAGGCACGGAGGAAATCGGGGAGGAAGCGTTTTACCGCTGCACGTCGCTGGGCAGCGTGACGATGGGCTCCGTAAAGATAATAGGTGACGGCGCGTTCACGTCGTGTACGTCGCTTACGGAATACGACCTGCCCGCGTCCGTGACCGAAATAGGTTACAGTGCGCTGGGCTGTGCGGAGGTTATAAACTACGCGGGCACGCCCGAGCAGTGGTCGGCAATCGCCAAGGGCGGCAAGTACAATCACGATATCTGGCACACGGAAAACGATTTGACCGTAAAATTCGGCGACGGCGGCAGCGTAACGCTTCAACGCAAGCAAAATTGACTTTGTTACTTTATAACAAAATTCGTTACGAATTAACTAAAATATATTGACTTACGATTGACTTGGTGATAAAATAAAGGCAGTGTAAATAAATATTATTGAAAGGCCTTTTCTTTTATCCTACGGTTAAAAGATGGGCGCGGCGTTGCAAAACGCCGCGCAAACATTTTTAATTGCGGAAAAAAGCCTAAGGCAATTCAGTATAGGAGGAAAAATGAATAAATTAACCAAACTTCTGTCCGTATTCGCAATTGCGGGCGCGATCGGAACGGGCGTAGCCGGTTTGACCGGTTGCCACAAGCACACCTATTCCGATGAATGGAAAGCGGACGGCGCCGCAGGTCACTATCACGAAGCGACCTGTAAGCATACCGATAAGCACACCGAAACCGTACCCCACGGCGATGCAAACGACCAGGGCAAGTGCCCCGACTGCGGTTATCAGTTAACCGACCCGAAGCCCACGCCTACTCCCACGCCTACGCCCACTCCCGGACCTGCCGAAGAAGTGAAGGCTACCGGCGTAGAAATCACCGGTACCGGTGCAACCAAGGTCGGCAAGAGCATAACGCTCGGCACGGAAATTACCCCTGCAAACTCGACAGAAAAGGCGAAGTGGGAAATTACCGAAGGCGCAACCCTTGCAACCATTGACGAAAATACGGGTGCGTTGACCGCTTCTACCGAAGTCGGCGAAGTTACCGTTAAGGTTACCGTCGGCGCGGTAAGCAGCACCAAGAAAGTGCGTATCGTTAAGGATGAAGAGGGACTCTTCTACATAACCTCCGCCGCAGAGCTTGAAGAAGTCAGAACGACGGCGTCGCTTTCCGGCACGTATAAGCTTGCTTGCGATATAGATCTGGACGGCGTAACTCTGGGCGCAACCAAGGCAGTGCTTAAAGAAGGCGTAACCTTCGACGGCGACGGATACACCATTTCCAACGCGGTATATAAAGCGTCTGAAAAGACGGGTATTCTCTTCGAGTCGTCTACGGGCGGTACCGCAACCAACGTCAAGTTCCTTAACTGCGTTGCAAACGGCACGGGCAACGAAACCGTAGGTATCGTAGTAGGTCTCGGCAACGGCGGTACGTTCTCCAAGCTCGAATTCAATTCTTGCTCGGCTGCGTGCAACAACTACGGCGGTTTCGTAGTCGGCAGAAACAACAATCAGGCAACTATCAATATTTCCGAAATCACTACTAAGAACGGCTGTTCGGTAACTACCCAGCAGTACGGCGGCTTGCTTGTAGGCGACGTGCTTGGAACGTCTACCGTAAACTTTAAAGATTTGCACATTGACGGCGAATTCAAGGGCTCGTCCGGTAACGGTTCATTTATTGCTGGACGTACCCGTGACGGCGCTACGATTAAGGTCGAAAACGCGGTAATCAGCGCAACTATGCCCGTCGCGAACAGTATCGGTATCTTTGCGGGCGGCGGCGCGGCTAAGCTCACTATTAAAAATATCTTAATAGTTAAAACCAATAACCCGGCACTCGGCGCCACCAACAAAACGCATACCTTAACCAAGGAAAACGTTGTTGCGTTAACGGGAGTAACCGTAACCGACGCAACCGCATCCAACGGCGAAAATACGGTTGCGTACCTCACCGATACTATCGGACTTGATTTCGAAAACACCTGGATGGCGGAAGGCGACGGTTATCGTCTTAAAGCTGCTTCCACCAACATCAAGAGTGCCGACGCAACCATTAAGAAGGTTAAGTTGAACACGGCAAACGCTAAGACGAGGTTCAAGGTCGGCGAAGATTTCAGCACGGAAGGACTCGTAGTAATGGGTGCGTACTCCGACGGCGTTCAGCTCGTACTCAACGGCGAAACGGGCTACGAGGTAGATTCCTCCGCAGTAAAGGACGAAGCGGGTACTTACACCATAGTTATCAAATCTAAGGAAAACGGCGACGTTAAGGCAACTTACGACGTAATAGTTGCCGCACAAACCGGCTTTGTGGTATACGACGAGTTTATGGCGCACACCTATCTCGTGGGCGAAAAACTCGACACGGCTAACCTTGTAGTTAAATCTACTTGGTCGGACGGTATAGAGGAAACTTTGGATGCTAAGGAAGGCTATTCTATCCTGGCGGCTTCCTACGATATGACTCAGGCAGGCGTGTACGAAGTAAAGGTTAAGCACGGCAATTACGAGGATAAGATTATAAAGATAAGCGTATCGGCAACCAAGCCCATACCCGTAGACGGCAAGATTTACGTCAACGTAGACGCTGCGTACACGGGTGTAAACGGCGCGCAGGTTAACGGCGTTGAAACCTTTAACACCGTTGCAGACGCTGTCGACTATCTTGAAGCGTGCGAGCTTGACAGCAGCGTACAGAAGGTAGTATACGTCGGTGCAGGTACTTACGAAGCAAAGATTACGACGAGTCTCGATAACCTCGTACTTATCGGTAAAGGCACCGACAAGTCCGTTCTTACCTATTCGGCGGTAGAAGGAATGACCGACCCCGTATCCGGCAAAGTCTGGGGTATGGACTGCGCAACGCTGCACGTCAACGGCGAAGGCTTCAAGGCATACAACCTTGCTATCCGCAACGACTTCAACTATATCCGCGACAATAAGAAGTACGCTTCGCCTCAGGGCTTCGCTCTCACGATTAACGGCGACAAGGCGGTTATCGAAAACTGCTTGCTGTACGGCAACCAGGATACGTTGTTCTTCAAGAACGGCAGAACGTATTTAAAGAATACGACTATCGAAGGCAACGTTGACTTCATCTTCGGCGAGAATACCGGTCTTGCATACTTCGACCACTGCACGATTAACGCTATATCGAGATATGACGCAAGCACGTCGAACAAGTCCAATAACGGTTACGTAACCGCTATGAAGGGCGACCCCAATAAGAAGCCCGACTACGGCTATATCTTCGATACCTGTAACTTCACTCACGGCGAAGGCGTAGAGGCAGGCTCTATGTCGCTCGGCAGACCTTGGGGGGCTGCGGCAACGGTTGCAATGATTAACTGCAACTTCTCCGCAGCATACTCCACGCACGCTTCAAGACCGCCCTTAAAGACCCCGCTAAACCCAATGAATACTTGAAGGGCCGTTGGGAAGAAATGAGCGGCAACCTGCCTATGGATACACTCGACGGAGAGGGTAATGTTAAAGTAAAAGGCGCAGATTTCGTTGAATACGGCTCTACCGGTGAAGGCGCTATTACTACGGCGGTTAAGGGCGGCAAGATTCTTAGCGAAACCGAGGCGGCTGACTACACGGCGGCTAACCTGTTTGCGGGCACCAACGGCGGTATAACGTGGACCAGCGGCACTTGGACATATGCAACTGACGAAGCCCTTCTTGTAACGCTTGCAGGCGACAAGGTTGCGGCAACGGGTATTTACGTATCCTCTACAAACGTTTCCGTAGAAGCGGGCAAGACGGCAGAGATTCAAATCTCCGTAGCTCCTTGGAACGCGGATAATAAAACGCTTACGGGCTTAACTGTAACCTCCGCTGACACTTCGGTTGCAATCTATGAAAACGGTGTGATTAAGGGCGTTGCGGCTGGCACGACTACGCTCACCGTATCCGCAACGGGTATGACGGCTGTGACCGTTGACGTAACGGTAACGGCACCGGATACTTCCATAAAGGCACATACTTACACGTTTACTTATAGTGAAATCGATTTGTCAACGGATAAGGCAGTCGTATCTCAGAGCGACTTAAATACGACAAACAACAGCTTCCTTACAATTGTTGATCCGGATGCTAACTTGGTTACTTGGAGAAGCTCGAACAGTTGTATCGAAAATAAAGACGACGGTTTGTCCGTAACTTTCCAGGGAACGGGTACGATAACTATTACGTTTGCTTCGACGGGTGGCAATAATAATTCCAGACTTGGATTGAAGAATTCGAGTGGTGCTTATATTGCTGGCGTTGCATCTGCGGCTGATAGCGGAGCAGAGTTCCAGACAGTTTCGAGCGGCGCCGACGCAGGTACGATTGAGTGCGGTTATCTTAAAAACGGTAACGGCACTAAGAAGGTAACCGTAACCTTTACAGTTAGCGAGGCTGGTACTTACAAGATTAGTTGCCCTTCGTCTGAAACGGGCAGAGGCGCAAGAATTATGGGTATCGTAATGGTTGATAATTTCAGCGATGCTTCATAAATAAAATCAAAGCAGAGGGGCGCGGCGCAAGCCGCGCCCCTTTAACTTGGGCGGCAATCTTTATTCGCCATAAATTCCCAACTATTTTCACAATACGTATTGATTTTTCGTCGGGGATATATTATAATAAATTTAAGTACGGCAGTTTGTCGTCAAACTAAAATATTAGGGGAATTATTTATGAAGAACGTAATCGTAGGACAGTCGGGAGGACCTACTTCCGTAATCAACGCAAGCCTTCTGGGCGTATTCAAGACGGCTAAGGACAGGGGCGCGGACATCGTATACGGAATGGTGCACGGCATTAAGGGACTTTTGGATAAGGACGTAGTAGACCTTTCCAAGCAGATTAAGAACGACCTTGATATGGACCTTTTAAAGAGAACTCCGTCGTCCTTCCTCGGCTCCTGCCGCTATAAGCTGCCTGCAATCGAGGGCAATGAAAAGACTTACGACCAGATATTCGCAACCTTGAAGGAGCTTGATATTTACGCCTTTTTCTATATCGGCGGTAACGACTCTATGGACACCATAGACAAGCTTTCCAGGTACGGCAAAAAGATTGGCAGCCCCATACGCTTTATGGGTTGCCCCAAGACAATCGACAACGACCTTGCAATTACCGACCATACGCCCGGCTACGGCTCGGCGGCTAAGTACATAGCGGCAACCACCAAGGAAATCATCCGCGACGGCTTGGTTTACGACTATCCCGTTGTTTCGGTTATCGAAGTAATGGGCAGAAACGCGGGCTGGCTTACTGCGGCGGCGGCTCTTGCCAAGGGCGAGGACTGCGAAGGCGTGGATATGATTTACCTGCCCGAGCGCACGTTCGACGTTGACGCGTTCGTTGCAAAGACGGGCGAAATGCTTAAAGAGAACCGCTCGATAGTTATCGCCGTTTCCGAGGGCGTAAAGGTAGCGGACGGCAGATACGTGTGCGAGCTTGCAGACCACGTCGACTACGTTGACGCGTTTGGTCATAAACAGCTTGCGGGCACGGCAAGATACCTCGCGGGCAAGGTTGCCGAAAAGTACGGCGTAAAGACGCGTGCAATCGAACTTTCTTCCTTGCAGCGCTGCGCGGCGCACATCACTTCGCGTATCGACGTTACCGAAGCTTTCAACTCCGCAGGTGCGGCGGTTAAGGCTGCGTTCGAGGGCAAGACGGGTATGGTTGCGTGCTTAAAGCGCGTATCCGAAGACCCCTATATGTGCATTACCGAGCTTGCAAACGTTTCGGACATTGCAAACGTGGAAAAGAAGGTGCCCGCAGAGTGGATAACCAAGGACGGCACTTACGTAACGCCCGAACTCATTCACTATATCCGCCCGCTCATTCAGTCGGAAATCACGCCGCTGTGGGTTGACGGTCTGCCCAGACATTTAAGATTGGTTAAGTAATCAAGTATTATTCCGAGCCGCGCGCTTTTTTAAGCGCGCGGCTTTTACTATTTTTTTACGCGATTGGCAATAACCTCGTGGCGCTCGATTATATCCGCCATATAGTTGTGGCGGGCGGGCTCGGGCGCGGGCGGAGCGGAAGAGGCAGCGTA
>CAMWHW010000034.1 GCA_947174175.1 uncultured Clostridia bacterium
CTTATAGACGACGCCGGTATTGCGCCGTCCAAAAAGATTTTGCGCACGTTGGGCGTTTCCAAAAAATTACCGCGCGCGGTTGCCGAAAGGCTGAATACCGCGGTAAACTTTTTGATAAAGAGCGAACTGTTGTCCGAGGAGGAGCGCGAGGAGTGCTTTGCCATATTCAAAAGGCACGGCGTCTGCGACCGCGGCGAGGTATGTCTGGGGCTGAACGAAAAGCTGAAAAGGAAGCTGATTGCTTCGACGGGCAAGCTTGCGGGTATTGCGGACATAGTTAAGAGCGAGGTCGGGAACAGGGGCGAAAACCTGAGAATGCTTATCCTGACCGACTATATCAAGAGTGACGAACTTGCGCTGATAGGCTCGGACGAAACGCCCGACGCGGTGAGCGTTGTGAGCGTGTTCGAAACGGTAAGGCGGACGGGCGCGGCGGTTGCGGCTCTGTCGGGCGGACTGGTTATATTGCCCGACTACAGCAAGGAGCAGTTGGATAAATCGGGCGCGGATTATTCCTCGTCGCCCATAGGAGAAACGGGATATTCCAAATTCTCTTTCCGCGCGGGCAACAGAGAAAAGGTGCGGCTGGTCGGCGAACTGTTCGAAAACGGTTGCTTTACGGTAATGGTCGGCACAAAATCGCTTTTGGGCGAGGGGTGGGACGCGCCGTGCGTAAACTCGCTCATTCTTGCAAGCTTCGTGGGCAGTTTTATGCTGTCCAACCAGATGCGCGGCAGGGCTATCCGCACGGACAGAGCGCACGCCGACAAGACGGCTAATATATGGCACCTGGTTACGGTAGAGCGCCCCAAACTTTACGAGGACGGCTTACTGAATAAAATAGTGCCCGAAAATAAGGCGGAGCTGTACTCCTGCGATTATGAAACGGTTAAGAGGCGCTTCGATTGCTTCGTTGCGCCGAACTACGATTCGGGCGCTATCGAAAGCGGAATCGGGCGTGTGACCGCAATAAGGCCGCCGTTCGATAAAGAGGGCGTAGAGAGAATAAACGGCGAGATGCTTAAACTTTCCGCAAAGAACGACCTGAACGCAGTATGGCAGACGGCGGTGAAAAACTCCTCGTATTTCAACGAGGTAAGCAGCGTGCCCAAGGCGGGGAAAGTGCCGCCATTCCTGTTCGCAAATATATATACCGCGGCGCTTCTTCTTTCCGTTGCTGCGTGTTTAATTGCGTTGTTTATTACGTGCTTGTGGCGCAATATTATTTCAGACGACTTTTTGCGCACGACCGTTGCGGCGCTCGCCTTTATAGCCGGCCTTATCGTGCTGGTGCTTTTATGTATGCTGGTAGTCAACAAAATTTTAAAGCATATCAGTCCGCAAAAATCTATACACACTCTATGCGACTGCGTTCTGCTTGCAATGAAGGACGCGGGACTTATAAATAAAGACGCCAAACTGAACGTTGACGGCACGCGGACGGGCACGTTGATCAGAGTTGAGCTGACTAACGCTTCGGTGCACGACAAGCACGTTTTTCACAACGCGGTAAAAGAGATGCTTTCCCCGATAGACAACCCCAGGTATCTGCTTATTCCGCGCGGAAGGCTGGGCGGATACCGCTATAAATGCGCGCTTGCATGCCCCGACGTTCTGGGTGCGAAAAAGGAGCACGCCGAGCTGCTTGCGCGCAGACTGAGCCGCTCGATCGGTAAAATGGATATGGTATATACCCGCACCAAGGAAGGGCGCAAGCTTATAGTAAAGTGCCGCAACCGCTCGTATATAACGATGAACGACGATGCGATAACCTACGGGTTTAGATAAATTTACAGTAAAAAATACGTTGTTAAAAGCGGTAGTTAGTGGTATACTTAAACCGTAGAATTTTTAAGACAGGTAACGATTATGAAAATTTGCGTTGTCGGGCTGGGACTTATAGGCGGCTCCATATGTATGGCGTTAAAGCGCGCGGGCTATAAAGTAGACGGGTACAACCGTTCGCAAGCCCCCGCAAAATTTGCGTTGCAACACGGTATAATAGACGGCGTGGCGGAGGACTTTGCAGAGTACGACGTTACGTTCGTTGCACTTCCGCCCGGACCTGCGCTGGACTTTATTGTGAACACGCGCTTTAAAAGCGGCGCGGTGGTTGCAGATATCTGCGGCGTTAAAAAGTATATCGAGGACGGCGTTTACGCCGCAAAGCCCGATATTAAATATATAGGCACGCACCCCATGGCGGGCAAGGAGGTTTCGGGCGTGGAAAACGCATGCGCTGACCTTTTCGACAGCGCCAGTATGGTGGTTACGCGCGGCATATATACCGACGAAAGCGCGTTAACGCTTATTAAATCGCTTACAAAAGATATGGGATTCAAGCGCATAGTCGAGTGCTCGGCGGACGTTCACGACAGAAAAATTGCCTACACCTCGCAGCTTGCGCACGTCGTTTCCAACTGCTACGTCAACGATAAAGAGATTGACGGCTGCCTTGGGTTTACGGGCGGCAGTTTTCAGGATATGACGCGCATTGCGGGCGTGGACGAAAACGTGTGGGCGGAGCTGTATTTAAACAATGCAGACAACCTTTTAACAACCGTTAAAAATCTGCACGCGTCGCTGGGCAAATTCATTGCCGCGCTGGAAAGCGCGAAGGACAGCGGAAATTCTTCAGTAGTCAGGGACAATCTGAGCGTGGGCGCGCAGGCTTACCGCAACGGCAAGGCGAATAATTTTACGGGCGACGGCATAAGCGTGACCGAGTTGAAGTGAGGGGGAAATGAAATACTCGCTTGAAATTATTCAGTCGGCGGACGGCGATAAAAGCGTGGTGGCGGTGGACGCCGAGGGCGTATTCGAAGACGGCGTGCTGAGCCTGGAATACAGCTTTGACGGCGCGCATTACGCACTAAAAATTTCGGAGCGCGCAATGGAGCAGACGCGCACGGGAAATATAAATCTGCAAATGGTATTCGCCGCGGGCGAAAGGACGGTGTGCCGCATTTCCGACGGGCAAAACGGCGGCTCGTTTTTTATCTTTACCGAGCAATATAGCGCTCGTTTCGAGAGCGGCAGCTGCACTGCGGACTGTGCGTTTTCGGACGGTGCGGGCGGCGAAGTTACGCGCATAAGCGTGACGGCAAGGCGCGCGTAAGCAAGCTGCAATTTACTTGACAATCCGATAAATCTGAGATATATTTAAAAAGGTTAGTCTTACAAAGTTTTAAAGCGTTTTAAACGCAGTTTAAATTTTTTTCGTTCATTATTCACAATTAACAGTCTAAAAAATATCAAAGGTGCATAAATGAAAATCAGATATCTGGGACATTCGAGTTTCCTTTTAACCGAAAGCACGGGTACGGCGATAGTGTGCGACCCGTACGGCGCCGAGGTCGGTTTTGCCATGCCCGCGGTCAGTGCGGACGCGGTTACCGTTTCTCATCACCACTACGACCACGACAACGTTAAGGCGGTCGGAGGCAGCCCCGTTATACTCGACAAGGAGCAGGGATACGAACTGCCGGGTGTGGTCATTAACGCCGTTAAGAGCTTCCACGACGACAGACAGGGCGCGCTGCGCGGCGAAAACGTCATCTTCAAATTCCGTATGGACGGACTTGACGTCTGCCACCTGGGCGACCTGGGAGAGGAGTGTTCTTCCGAGCTTATAGAAGCTATTCTGCCCGTCAATATCCTTCTGATTCCCGTCGGCGGAAATTACACTATCGACGCGGCTATGGCAAAGGAATACGTGGACAGAATTATGCCCGACGTCGTTATTCCCATGCACTACCGCACCAAGGGGTGCGAGCTGGATATCGACAAGGTTGACGAGTTCGTTTCGCTGTTCGACGACGAGAGCGCGGAGTGCGAAGAGGTCGAGGGCGATATAGAATTGACCCGCGACGACGTGGACGGCGAAAGTACCAGAATAATAGTAATGAACAGGAGCGTGCGCTGATGGATGCGGCTGAAAGCATAAAAATCAAACTCGACGGCAAAGGTATTCACTCGCTGAGGCAAATCGGCAGAGTGATAGGAGTCAGCTTTCCCACCAAAAAGAAGAAGTCGGAGCTTATCGACGATATTATAGCTATTGCCAAAAACGAGGTTGAGCCGTGCCCGCGTTCCACGCGCGGCGCACCCCCCAAGTCCGAAGATTACGACGCGGATATAGTCGAGGAAATTTACGGCTGCCGTCAGCTGTACGCGCGCACCGCCGCCGAGAGCGCAACAGAGAGCGTGCCCGACAGAACGCTTGTAGCTTCCGATGAGGAAGAGGAGCTGACCTATTCCGGCGTGCTGGAATTTACCGACAAGTTCTGGTTCGTCCGCACCAACAATATGCAGATAACTTCGGCAAACGACGTGTTTATGCACCTGTCGTTCGTCAACAGATTCCGTCTGCGTTCGGGTGATAAAATAGTGTGCAAGGCAAAGCGCCGCAGAGCGGGCGAGTGCCCCGGCGCAACTTATATTATAAGCGTGAACGGAAGGTCCCCCGAAGTTCCAAGGGGCGTGCCTTTCGAAAGTCTGACGCCCTGCTATCCCGACAAGAGAATTAAGTTGGAGCGCGATGGCTGCACGCTTACCGACAGAGTTATAGATATGTTTTCGCCGCTCGGCTTCGGGCAGAGGGCGCTTATCGTTTCGCCCCCCAAGGCGGGCAAGACGACTATGCTGACCGATATTGCGCGCTCGATAAGGCATAACTATCCCGAGGCGCTGGTTATCGTTCTTCTTGTGGACGAAAGACCGGAGGAGGTCACGGATATCAGCCGTTCTGTCGAGGGCGCTGAGGTCATATATTCGACTTTCGACAAGGGCGACAACCACCACACGCACATAGCTTCGCTTACTTTGGAGTATGCAAAGAGGCAGGTGGAAGCTGGCAGGGACGTCGTGGTTTTACTGGACAGTATTACGCGTTTATCGCGTGCGCACAACGCTTTAAGCAATTCGGGCAGAACGCTTTCGGGCGGTCTTGACCCTCAGGCTCTGGTAGAGCCCAAGCGCTTTTTCGGCGCGGCGCGCAATATAGAAAACGGCGGCTCGCTGACCATAATCGCAACGGCGCTCGTCGATACGGGCAGTAAGCTGGACGACATCATTTACGAAGAATTCAAGTCGACGGGCAATATGGAAATAGTTCTTTCGCGTTCGCTTGCCGAGCGCAGAATTTTCCCCGCGATTGATATACGCGCGTCGGGCGCAAGAAAGGAAGAACTGCTTCTGGACGAAAACGAGCTTGCGGCGGCGGCTATGATCCGCGGTCTGCTTGCAAAAAATCTGAGCGAGGAAGAGCTGTATTCAACTATGAAAAAAGCGGGCGGCAACAGCGAGTTCGCAATCAAGTCGCAGGCGTTCTTTAAGGCATACAATGGCAGATAACAGCATTTTTATAGACAAAGTAAAAATAACCATAAAGTCGGGCGACGGCGGCGACGGAATGAATTCGTTCAAAGCCTACAAGGGCAAGCCTGCCTGCGGACCCGACGGCGGCGACGGCGGTAAGGGCGGCGATATCTATATATTCGCCGACCAGTCTTTGAATACGCTGCTTCCCTTCCGCTACAAGACCAAATACGTTGCGGGCAACGGCGAGCGCGGCGGCACCAATCTATGCACGGGCAGAGGCGGAGAGGACGTCGTTATCCGCGTGCCCGTCGGCACGGTCATAAGGGACTCGGAAAGCGGCTCGGTTATTGCCGATATGTTCACCGCGGGCGAAAAGAAAATGATTTGCGAGGGCGGCAGAGGCGGCAAGGGCAACGTTCGCTTTACCACGGCAAGACGGCACGCGCCCAACTTTGCGCAGAAGGGCGAAAAGACTGAACTGCACGAGCTCGTTTTGGAGCTTAAAGTCATTGCGGACGTGGGGCTGATAGGTTTTCCCAACGTCGGCAAGTCCACGCTGCTTTCCAAAATTTCGGCGGCTCATCCCAAGATTGCAAACTATCACTTCACCACGCTTTCGCCCAACCTGGGCGTAGTGCGCGTTTACGACGATTCGTTCGTGGCGGCGGATATCCCCGGTTTAATCGAGGGCGCGGCGCAGGGCGCGGGCTTAGGTCACGACTTTTTAAGGCACATCGAAAGGACGCGCATGCTGGTGCACGTTATAGATATTTCGGGGTGCGAGGACAGAGACCCCGTCGACGATTTTCAGAAGATTAACGCCGAACTCAAAGGGTATTCGGAAAAGCTTGCCGCACTGCCGCAGATTATCGCGCTGAACAAGTGCGACGTTGCTGGGGCGGAAGAAAACGTTAAGGCGTTTAAAAAGAAGTACTTGAAAAAGTATAAAATTTTTCCCATAACCGCAGTCAGCGGAGAGGGCACGGAGGAACTTATTAAAGCTGT
Source organism: uncultured Clostridia bacterium (assembly GCA_947174175.1). Lineage (GTDB taxonomy): Bacteria > Bacillota > Clostridia > Christensenellales > Borkfalkiaceae > Coproplasma. The sequence continues at coordinate 6,328 of CAMWHW010000034.1, forward strand.
GCGCGACGTGCTTATAACGCTGCCCGCCGCCGAGCCCATCGAAGCGGACGAAAACTTCACTTACAGAAAGAGCGGCAACCTCGGCTTCGAAATAGTTCTGGAAGACGACGGGGCTTACGTCATCTACGGAAGTCTTGTGGACATGCTGTGCAGAAACGTCGCTTTGAACGACACCGACTCCATGGCGTACTTCCAGAAAATTCTGCGCGAGAAGGGTGTTATTACAGAGCTTAAAAGAATGGGTATTAAAGAAAAAGACACCGTCGTAGTCGGCGACGTAGAGTTCGAATTTATACCGTAAACGCAGGGATAATTTTTATTAAGGATAAGAAAAATGTTGACGAGTAAACAGAGAAGTAAATTAAAATCCCTCGCCGCCAATCTGGACCCCGTGGGGCAGGTAGGCAAGGAGGGAATAGGCGAAAATATGCTTAAAAGTTTTTCGGACTGCCTTGAAGCGCGTGAACTTATTAAGGTGCATATTCTTGAAAATGCGGCCGGCGACCCTCAGCAGGTGGGCAGGGAGCTTGCCGCGCGGCTGGGCGCAGAGTGCGTAATAGTAATAGGCAGAAAAGCCGTGCTCTACCGCAGGTCGTCAAAGAAGGACTTCAACCATATTCAGCTGGTCTGACCGAATAAAAGACTGACGGCGGACAGCACCATAAGCAGCCCGCCCGACACTACGTAGTATATCGACACGGCGTGCGAAGTAAAAAAGGAAAAGAACAGAAGAGATAGTCCGCAGAAGAACAGCGAAGGGCACAGTCTGCGGTTGAAACGCTTTTTTATTCTTTTAAAGATATTCGGCTTTTTTACGTTGCCCAGCGCGTACTTTTCGGGCAGCAGATTTTTATCCTTTAACATGGCGTAAATCTGCGAAACGCAGGTTATGCGTATTTCGAAATCTTCGGCAAGCGACAGCGCGGCGGGAGACGCCTCGCAGCAGAAAACGCACTTATTTTTCGTAACGTCGCTCTTGATTATTTCTGCAATATCGTCGGGGGAAACGGGCGAAAGCTTAAAGTTGAAAAAATAGGCGTTTTCCTCATCCTGTACAAGGTTATCCTCTACATATGCGCCGTCCAACGCACTTAAAAACAGTTTCTGACCCTCTCTTGCACTGCATACCGAAAGGTGGAGGGAAAGCGATTTTTTCTCGCTTTCGCCAAGGGATACTATTAGGTGTTTTTTGCGCTTGGAGTACAGAATAAAGAATGCGATAACGGCGCACGCAACCGCAACGCCTACTGCACATATAAGCGCCGTAACCGCGCTTTTGGTGTAAAAGCGGATAAGCGTAAAGCTTAAAATAAACGCGCACAGCGCAAAGAATAAAACGTCCGAAATAAGGGCAAAATTTACTTTCCTCATAGCAAAGTTATTGCCTTTGTTATTAAATATTAAACGTCACGGAAACGATGGAAAAAATTGCGATTTTAGGCGGGGCGTTCAACCCCGTCCACCGCGAGCACGTAAACCTTGCAAAGGCGGCGGTGAAGGAGCTAGGGCTCGACAAAATAATAATTATGCCCACGGCGGTCAGCCCCCACAAGAGCGGGAAGCTTGCTGCCGATTTCTGGCGGCGCTACGAAATGTGCCGCCTCGCATTTTCTTGCGTTCCCGAGGCGGAGGTAAGCAATTTCGAGCTGACGCGCGGCGGCGTTTCCTACACCTATCTCACCTGCAACCACTTTGCCGAAATTTATAAGGACGCAAAGCGCTATTTCATAATCGGCGCGGACATGCTGGAAAACTTTCCGCACTGGAAAAACCCCGAAGAAATTTTGAAAACCTTCACCCTTGCCGCGTGCGCGAGGGAGGACGGAAAGGGCTTTGACGACTGCCGCAAGAGAGTTGAAAAGCTGTTTTCAACCAAGGTGGAAACCATAAACAACGTGGGCGAAAACGTCAGCCCGACGGAGA
>CAMWHW010000035.1 GCA_947174175.1 uncultured Clostridia bacterium
CGCCCACCGCAAAAAGGGGATCGGGCGCGCGCTTTTACAATACGCCGAGACAAAACTTGTTAAAAGCGGCGCGGATGAAATATACACCCTGCCCGTAGAGGAGAGCGAAAAGTTCTTTATTAAGTGCGGATATTCGGACACGGGCGAGTACTGTGCGGAAGCCGACAACAAGGTTTTCGGCAAAAATTGTTAATTCCGTTATATAGACAAAACGGTATACGATATGATATAATACGGATATGAACGATATTTCTACCGTAGAACGGACGGAGGGCGGAAACGCCGCCGCGCACGCACACGGCGACTTTGAAGTGATTTGTTTCGAAACCGCAGGACGGCTGGAAGCGGACGGACAAGCTTTCGGATGCGCACAGGGCGACGCGGTAATTCTGCCTCCCCTTATACCCCATCGTCTGCTTAGCGGAAGCGCGGTGCGCGTAGTGCTGGACAAGGCGCTGCTGCCGCTTAAAACCGCATTGCACGTACCCGCGGAAGACGCACGCGACTTATGCGACGCGGTTGCCCGTGCCCTTAGCTACGGCAGTACGGACGGCAGACGGCGCGATGGCGTACTTTCTGCATACGGCGGTCTGATTGCGGCGTTAATAACCGCATACTCCTCACCCGACGGCTTTTCTCCCGCGGTCAAAGCGGTAATCGAGGACGCGGAAAAACACGTGAGCGACCCCACCTATTCGCTGGAAAGCTTTATACGCACTCTGCCTTTGAACTACGACTACGTGCGCAAGCTGTTCAAAAAAGAGGTTGGCGCGACCCCTCACGAATACCTTACGCGGGCGAGAATGGAGCGCGCCAAGAGCATTATTTTATCGGGAATGACAAACCGCTATTCCGACTTTACGGTTACGCAGATTGCGGAAGCCTGCGGCTTTTCGGAACCGCTGTACTTTTCGCGCGTGTTCAAGAAATATTTCGGCGTGGCGCCGTCGCTCTATTTGAACGGCGCTGGGCAATAAAATTGAAAAGAGGAATTACAAATGAAATACAAGGTTTTATACAACCCCCTTGCGGGCGCAATTAACGACACAGCTTTTTACGACGAGCTTAAAGATGCGCTGGAAGGCGACGAGATTGAATACTACGACATAACCAAGACGGATTACGCCGAGTTTTTTGCTGGCGTGAAAGAGGGCGAGGGCGTGATTATTGCGGGCGGCGACGGCACGCTGAACCGCTATATAAACGCGACCGACGGCATGAAAATTACCGCGCCCGTCTACTATTACGCGGCGGGCAACGGCAACGACTTCTGGTCGGACATTTGCAGGACGGCGGGCGACAGCCCCGTAGAGCTTGCGCCGTATATAAAGAATTTGCCCGAGGTCGAGGTCAACGGCAGGAGCTATAAATTCATAAACGGCGTGGGCTTCGGCATTGACGGCTATTGCTGCGAAGTCGGCGATAAACTGAAAGCCGCTGAAAAGAAAGTCAACTACACGGGCATTGCAATCAAGGGACTTCTGTTCCACTACAAGCCCGCAAACGCAACCGTCACCGTGGACGGCGTTTCTTACGAGTTCAAAAAGGTGTGGATAGCGCCGACTATGAACGGCAGAATGTACGGCGGCGGAATGATTCCCACACCCGCACAGGACAGACTGAACACCGAACGCACGGTATCGCTTTGCGTGTTCTACGGTTCGGGCAAGCTGAAAACGCTTATGATATTCCCCTCCCTCTTCAAGGGCGAGCATATAAAAAAGAAAAAGTACGTAAAGGTGCTGCGCGGCAAAAAGATTACCGTGCAGTTCGACAGACCGTGCGCGTTGCAGATTGACGGCGAAACGGTTTTAAACGTCACCGAATATACGGTCACTTCCGCTAACTGAAAAAGGGGCGCGCTTGCGCCCCTTTTTTTTATTGTACGCTTTTGCTCTTTATTTTCAAAAGCTTTATCTTTTTGGTCGAAAGAATATTGATTGCGACGTATACCCCGACGAGCACGGCTATTGCCCCCAGCATAACCGCGTACATAACGCCCGTACTCACTCCTTTATCAAAGAAATAAAGGTTGCAGTCGACCGAATCCTTGATACCCGTAACGACCTCGTCGGGGAAGCCGAAGGCGGTCATTTCCTTTAATACGCCGCCCAGCATATGGTTGCGCACCAGCGACGTGCCGTAGGTGCCGGGAAGAAACATAACCGCGTTTCTGACCCCCGCGCCGAACTGTGAAAGGGGCATATACGCGCCGCAAATGAAGCCGTAGCCCGCGGATACTATCGTGCCGACCGCCGTTATCTGTCCCTGCGACGAGAGGAAAGTGTTGACTATTGCCGACAGCACCGTGCCGAACAGCGTGAGAATAACGACGTCCGAAAGCACCAGCATTACGTCCGCAAAGCTTAAAAACCAGCCCGTGCACGCCAGATATATAAGGCATGCTCCCGTTGCGATAAGACAGATGACCAGCGTGCTTATAACCGTTGCGGCGTAGTAACCGAGCGCAAGCGTGGAACGCTTTACTGGCGACATAAGAAGGTCGTCGCGCGCGCCGTTGACTTTGTCCATAACCATTAAAAAGTTTGCGCAGAACGCAACCGTCACGCAGGAAACGGCAATCAGCGACGAGCACAGCTGTCCGCCCACCAGACCGTTGATAATCTTGTTGCTGACTTCAAACCCCTCGGGCAGGTTTGACCTGAACGTATCACGGTAAACGTTGCCCAGGAAAGTTGCAAACAGGATAAGCAGAATAAGCGGCGTTATCAGCGAGGTAAGCACCATTCCCTTGTCCTTTAAAAACAGCTTTACGTTGCGCTTTATCAGGTGAAGAAATTTAATCATAAAAGTACGCCTCCCGCAAGCTCCTTGCCCGTAACGGCAAGAAAGACGTCGTCCATATTGCCCTTGAAAATTTCAAAATCGGTGAACAGTTCACCGTGCTCCGCAATCAGCTTTGCGGCGTGAGTCGTGTCCGGCACGCTTATGCGCACCGCTCCGCCCGCCTCCTTGCACGGATAGCCCAGGGCGGTTATCTCGTCCATACTCCGCCCGTAAACGTTGATATAGTCGTTCGTATATTTATTTTTCAGTTCGAGCGGCGTGCCCTCCGCCGCCTTTTTTCCGCTATCTAAAATAACGACGTAGTCCGCGTCAGCCGCCTCCTCCATATAGTGCGTGGTCAGAAATACTGTCAGCCCCTCCCTCTCGCGAAGGTCGGTAACGACCTGCCACAACAGCTTGCGCGTCTGCGGGTCCAGTCCCGTAGTCGGTTCGTCCAGCACTAAAATTTCGGGCTTGTGCAGAAGTGCGCGCGCAATGTCTATGCGCCTGCGCTGTCCGCCCGAAAGCTTGCCCAGCGTGCGCTTTGAAAGGTCGGCAAAGTGTAAAAGTGTTGCAAGCTCGTTATAGCGCGCCTTAAACCTTTCGCCCGTAATGCCGTACAGCGCGGCGCGGCTTTGCAGGTTGTCGTAAACGTTTAAATGCTTGTCAAGCACGCTGTTCTGGAACACCACGCCGAGACAGTTTTTCGTATGGGCTGTCGCGTCGTCCGCGTCCGCTCCGTTAATAAGTACTGTGCCGCTGTCCTTTGGAATTTTACCGCACATTATGGAAATGGTCGTGCTCTTGCCCGCGCCGTTGACGCCCAGGAAAGCAAACAGCTCGCCTTTGCGCACCGAAAAGCTTAAATCGTTTACGGCGTGAACCTCCTTAAACGACTTATTCAGATTGCGTATCTCTATTATCTTCTCCGAATCCATCGCCCTCTTCCTCCTTTCTCTCTTTTTCAAGTTTGCGCTTTTTGAGCGCAGAGTTTATATTCCCCGCCTCGACGGACATTTTTAAATATGTTATGCCGAAAATGCTTGCGTCCACTATAAGCACCGTGGCGAAGAAGATGAAGTAACCGCCCACACCGCGCCACATACCTATGAACCAACCCGCCGCAGGCAACAGTATTTCCAGAAGAATACCGTGAATTATAATGCGTATAAGCGTCTGTTTGCCCGTCGGCTCCCTGCGCGACCAGAATACGAACAAGGGCGCGTCCGCAACGAGTGAGAATATCATTGCTTTCCAGAAAAAATCGAGCGAAATTGACGTTTCGCCGCTTGCAAAGCACCAGAAAAACGAAGCCATCATCGTCAAGCCGTAAATTAAAAAATAGTGAAAACAAAAAGTTTTTAAAAGCTGCTTTATGTTCATAACCGCCCCCTTATAGCCCCATTATCCTTTTCAGCGAGAATACGTACGACCGCGAAACCATAACCTTTTCGCCGTTATCCAGCGTTGCCGTAAACCTGCCGTAGAGTGCGGGCGACACGCAGACTATTCTGTCCGCGTTGATTATCGTGGACTTTGTTGCGCGGAAAAAGTGCGTGCCGTACGTCAGCTCCTCAAACTCATAAAGTTTAAGCTTGCTTTCGTACACCTCGCTTTCGCAATATAAAAACGAGTTGTTGTCCACCACCTCGAAATAGTAAATATCGCCCAGGGGCAACTTGTAAATTTCGTCGTCCTTATAGGCGGTAACTCCGCCTATCACGGCGTTCAAAGTTCTTGCGGCGTAGGTCATATCTTCGGTGACTTTTTTGCACCGCACGATTATGACTTCCTCCTCGCCCTCTTTAACTTTTTCGTAAATAATGCGCATGGTTATCTCCGTTTATATATTACCATATTTCCCTTTGCCGCGTAATATAAAACCTTTAAGTTGCCGATATTCGCTTTTATGTTGCATTAAAACGGCACAAATAAAGGCGGGCGCAAGTACTTGCGCCCGCCGCTTGATATTCTTTATTAAAGCTGCTTGATTTCGGTATACGCCATCACGAACGGTCCCGTGCCCTTTGCGTCGTTTTCGACTACGGGTTCGGAAATGTAATATTCGTACGAACCGTCGCGCCTGCGGTTGGTTTCGGGTCCGAGCCCCGCAACCAGACAGATGCCGCCCAAGTTAAGCTTGCCGTCCGTTTCCTTTAAATACTTGTCGCAGATGCCGTTGAAAACGTTCTTACCTACTTCGGCAAAACGCTTGTCAACATAGCCCAGCCTTGCGCCCTTCATCATTGCGTACGCAATCATAGAAGAGCCCGAAGTTTCGGCGTAATTGCCCTCTCTGCCGATATAGTCGACGACCTGCCAGAACATATTGGTCTTGGGGTCGATATACTGTTCCAGTCCCTCTATCGTAGCCTTGAAGATTTCGCCGAGAGCCTTCTTTTCCTCTACCGCGTTTTCGGGCAGATAGGAAAGAACGTCGGTGAGCGCTACGCAGTACCAGCCAATCGAGCGCAGCCAGAAGTTTTTGGAAAGCCCCGTCTTATCGTCCGCCCAGAACGCCTGCTTGGAGCAGTCCCAACCGTGATAGTAAAGGCGCTTTTCCTTGTCGTACATGTGGTCGAAAACGCTTTTAAACTGCTTTACGATTTCCGAAAAGTCGCCGTTGCCGACTTCCGCAACGTAGCGCGTATAGAACACTTCGGACATATACATGCCGTCCAGCCATACCTGGTGGGGATAGATAGCCTTGTGCCAGAAGTTGCCGTATTCGGTGCGCGGCTGCTCGACTATCTGCCTGTGCAGAAGCTCGATAGCCTTTGCATACTTTTCCTTGCCCGTCTCCTTGTAGAGGTCGAAGAGTATTCTGCCCTCGTTGAGGTTGTCGAGGTTGTAAGTTTCAATCTTGTATCCGCGGATGCTGCCGTCGTCGAAAACGTAGTAGTCGACGAACCTGTCGATAAAGTCAAGATATTTCTTGTCGCCCGTCTGCTTGTATATGGTGTACAGAGAGGTCATCATGCAACCGTCAATGTAGTTCCACGCCGGCTTCTTACCCAGCCTGATATTCTCGATATTCCAAATGGGAGCGTCGGGCTGCGTTTCTTCAATAAGTCTGTCAATGTATTTGTCAATTACGTCGTATTTCATATTAAACCTTAACGATACTCAGATTACGGTGAGTTTGCCGCAATTTTTCTTTATTATATGTTCGCCCTCAACACCCTCGAACGTGACGTTTTTAAGCGTGACTTTTTCAACGTTGTCGATATAAAGTCCTTCCTTGCAGAAATCGCGCACGTTTTCAAGCATTGCAGGCTTGAAGGGCTTTGCGTCCTCCTTAAACGAGAAGCTTACATTTTCCAGCACGACTTCCTTTACGGGCTGTTCCACAAGTCCGTCGAAGTACGCGCACATGCATTCGCACTCGGTGCACTCGATATCCTTGAAAACGAACTTGCCCATATAAGGTGTATCCGCGCCGACGGGATGCTTCTCCCTCGACCACACGTATTCGGTGTGACCGTCGGGGTCGCAGAAGTAGTACATATTGATAACAAGCGGCGTTATGACGTTAATCATTTTGATATTTTCGAATACTACGCCGTCGATTATCGAATCTTTACCCCTGCCCCTGCGCGACTTTATGCGCAGTCCTCTGTCGGTATGTTTGAATACGCACTGGCAAACGGTGAGGTTCTTTACGCCGCCCGAAATTTCACTGCCCAGCACTATTGCGCCGTGACCGTTCTGGAAGAGGTCGTTTCTTATTACGTGGTTATTTGCGGGCGTCTTATACTTTGCGCCGAGATACAGCTTGCCCGCCTTGATTGCCACGCAGTCGTCGCCGACCGAGAATATACAGCCGACGATTTGAACGCGGTTGCAGCTTTCGGGGTCAAGTCCGTCGGTGTTGGGACCCGTGTAGGGGTTCTGCACTCTCAGATCGTAGAAACCCAAGTCCTCCGAAAAGAAGGGATGCAGGTTCCACGCCGCCGAGTTTTTGCACGTTACGCCGTGGAAAACGACGTTCTTGCACTTGTTCAGCGTGACCAGACGGGGTCTTGCAACCGCCCTGCCCTTGGGGGTCGCCCACCAGGTGGACTTATCGGCGTTGCCGTTTATAGCGCCCTCGCCTACTATTCTTATATTTTCCTTTTTATAAGCCGACACGAAGGACTGGTGGCAGGGATAGGGGTTGCCTTCCCATGTTGCCATAATCTCTTCCGTGCCGTCGTCGTGCTCGATTTTTGCGGGAACGTAAGGATAATGCTCCTCCACGATATCGCCTAAAATTTCGCCGCCCTTTTTTATTTCTATGGTTATATCCGACGCAAGAACTATGGGGCGGGTATAAAAGCTTCCCTCGGGAATTACTACCCTGCCGCCGCGGGGACAGCTGTCTATTGCCATCTGGATATAGTAAGTGTCATCGGTGACGCCGTCGCCCTTTGCGCCGAGGTCCTTAACGTTTACGCAGCCGCTCTCCTTGTCGGTGCGGAATTTAAGCGTAAAGCCGTCCGCCGTGGTGCCCACGGTATATTCGGTGTCGGGCGTAAGATTGAAGAGCGAAAAAACGTTGCTGTCCTTTTCCTCTCCCTGCGCCTGACCGTTAAGCGTTACGCGGTATTTTTGGGGTGCATAGTAGGGATTTACGTTATCCAATTCGAAACACGCCGTCGTGCTTGACGCAAACAACAATTTAAACATCTCGTTTTTCCTCCTTACTCTCCGCCGTATCTTCCGTTTCTATCAGTCCGTTCTCCTCAGCCTTTTTGCGCTTTGCACGCTTGACAAGGAAAACTATAAGATCCTTTACGCCGATAAACGCCATATCTACCATTACGCAGAAAGTGCCGTATATAAGCGGTCCTACGGCTATTGTAACGTAACCGTCGTAGTTGTTGTTTATCAGGTTAAACAGCTGGTTTATGCCGCCGTACATTAACATAACCAGCAGACCTACGACAAGATAATAGATAATGTTTGTAAAGAACGTCCAGAACTGCTTGAACGGAAAGGGAAACATCATATACTTGTTGTATTCCTTTTCCGACGACTCCATAAATCTGAATATGGGGTTAACGAACATATCGGTAAATATGCCGAGCACGCAACCGGCAAGCACTGCCTGGTCAAGCGCGTCGGGCACGACTCTGCCCAGCCCCATCAGAATGAAATAGCAAACCGCGCCTGCAAACCACCACTTTATGAAGATTGCTTTTACCCAAACGGGAATATTGGAAAGCTTGTCTCTTTTATACGGGTCGAATTCGGCTTTTTTGGAACCGGGCTTGACCTTCTGCTCCTCGCCCGTTATTTCGGCAATGTTGGTGGTAATCGGCTCAGCCTCTGCCTCGTCGACTTCTCCCTTCAACGCCGCCACAAGATCGTCCACTTCCTTGGTTCGCAAATCGTAGAAGTTTTCGATTGTGGTTTCTTTGGTCTTTTTCTTCTTTTTTGACATTTTATCCTATTCTTGATAAT
>CAMWHW010000036.1 GCA_947174175.1 uncultured Clostridia bacterium
AGTTCTGTATATTCGCCAACAGGCTGACCGCGCCTTCCAGAGTGCCAGCGGGGCAAACATATTTACAGAACGAAGGAATACCCGCGTAAATCAGGGGCACCGCGATAACTATTACCAGCAGCACGTACTTAAAATAAGACAACACGCGCGTAAAACGGTTCTTCCTCAGCTTGGGTGTGCGAATCTTATACAGCAGCTCCTGAATGAGTCCGAAGGGACACAAAAAGCCGCATATCAGCCTGCCCAGCAGTAAGCCGAACATCAGCAGTATGCCCAGTATGTACGCGGGTGCGGACTTATTGCTCTGCGCAAGCGAATCCTGCAACGCACCCAGAGGGCACGCGCCCACCGCTCCGGGACACGAATAGCAATTCAAGCCGGGCACGCACATTTTTTTTGTGTCGCCCGTGTAAATCTTGCCCGTGAAGAAGCCCTTCAAATTGGCGTTGGTAAGCAACGCGGCGTATAGCTGAATGAGTCTGCGCTTGGTGGGTTTGTGGGCAATTAACCAAGCCTTTACTTTACCGAAAAACTTTTTCATATCAGCCCAGCCCTATGCACTCCGTGCAGATATTTATCGCCTTTATGAACACCGACCGCGCACTGCCGTTGAGTGCGCCCCATATTATAAAGGCTACGGCTAAAACCGCGATTGCAATTCTCACGCCCAGAATTACCCACTTGTTTTCGAGCGTGGTTTTTATTTTATCAATTATTGCGGGCAGGCCTGTAAGTTGTTTTTGTTCGGGCTTCCGCCCCTTGGTCAGTTTCTGCGCCGCAGGCAGTATGCGCTTTACCACAAACTTTTGGTATATTCCCGCGCCGCACACCACTATCAGCCCCGCAAACACGCAGGGGAATATGTGCTTTGCCATATTCAGCATTTCTTTGGTCACGTTCTCGTTGGGGAAGTTGGAGGGTATGCAAAGATACACCAAGCCGTATACGGCGGCTATCGCAAACATAGCCCACGCCGCGCATTGAAGCGCGAACACGACCTTTTTAGCCGAAGTGACCGCGTTATATTCCGCCTCAATTCCCTCGGGCGCGGAAGAAGGCATGCGCTTATTCAGCCTTGCAAGCTGCAAATCGGGGCAGATTCTGCGCGGCTTGTCGGTGACGGGGAAGACCTCCCACAGCACGAAGCCGACGACTATACCCGCTATCCACAGCCAGAAAAACAGGTCTATCTTTGAAAGCGCCGCAACCACTCTCTCGCGCGAGAAGGGGTGTTCGCCCGTAAAGCCGGGTGCGGTGCCCGTAAGGTAGACGTCAAGCACCTGCCATATGAACAGTGCGCCCACCACTACCGTAAAGACGCCGAATATAATTCCGTAACTTAAACGCACGGATTTACAAGTCTTTTCCTTCATAAAAATCCTCTTACAGTACGAATATATTATAACAACGGCAAGGTGCAAAGTCAAGAAGTATTGGCGGCGTTAGGGCTTGACAAAGTTTAGTAATTGTATATATAATTATTTGGTGCTTACTATGGATAAAAAGTTATACGGCGATTACGTTAAAATTTTAAAGGAAGAGCTTTTGCCCGCCATGGGCTGTACCGAGCCCATAGCCATTGCTTACGCGGCGGCGCTTGCGCGCAACGCTTTGAAAAAACTGCCCGACAGAGTTGAGATAACCGTTTCGGGCAATATTTTAAAGAACGTCAAAAGCGTTATAGTTCCATCCACGGGCGGACTGAAAGGCGTCATTTCGGCGGCTGCCGCAGGCATAGTTGCGGGCAGACACGACAAAAAGCTGGAAGTTTTAAGCGGTATCACGCAGGAAGATATTGAAGCCATTAAGGCGTATATACCCAAAACCCAGTTCACCGTGCAGGCAAGCGACAGCGGCTGCGTGTTCGACATAGGCATACGCGTGTTCGCGGGCGGTAGCCAGGCTTATACGCGCATAGAAGGGCACCACACCAACGTGGTGGAAATAAGCGTTGACGGCGAAAAGATACTCGATAAGCAGGTCACCGAGGAGCACGCGGACGACGGGTTCACGGACCGCTCCTGCCTATCTGTAAAGCGCATAATAGAATTTGCGGACGGCGTGGATATTGCCGACGTGGACGAGGTTATTTCGCGGCAGATAGAGTTCAACACCGCCATTGCGAAAGAGGGGCTGACAAACGACTACGGCGCGAAAGTGGGCAAAGTGCTTTTGGACAGCTACGGCAACGGCGTGCACAACCTTGCGCGCGCAACCGCGGCGGCGGGTTCGGACGCGCGTATGAACGGCTGTTCCCTTCCCGTAGTAATCGTTTCGGGCAGCGGCAACCAGGGCATGACCGCCTCCCTTCCCGTCGTGGTATACGCAAAGGAGCTGGGCGTTCCGCGCGAAAAGCTTATACGCGCGATAGTATTATCCGACCTTATAACCATTCATTTAAAGACGGGCATAGGCAGGCTTTCCGCTTACTGCGGCGCGGTTAGTGCGGGCGCGGGCGCGGGTGCGGGCGTTGCCTATCTGCACGGCGGCGGCTTTGAAGAGATTGCGCACACCGTGGTTAACGCGCTTGCAATTACCTCGGGGCTTATATGCGACGGCGCAAAGTCGAGCTGTGCGGCAAAGATTGCCGCCGCGGTAGACGCGGGGCTTTTGGGCTACGAAATGTACCGCCGCGGCAGCCAGTTCGTTGGCGGCGACGGCATACTGTGCAGCGGGGTCGAAAATACGATAGACAACGTGAGCGACCTTGCGCGCGTGGGTATGAAGGAAACCGACGAAGAAATTATCCGCCTTATGATTAAAGATATGGCGTAAATATGGAATAATAAAAAGCTCTCCTTTCCGGAGAGCTTTTTCATTTTACTTTAAGATACCCATATCCAGGCGATACAACCCATAATGGCAAACACCAGAATGACTATTACGAATACGGGCGCGTAGGCTGCGAACGCCGCGCGCACCAGCTGCCAGTATTCCTTGCGGCTGAGCCTCTGCTTTTGCGGGCGCATACCGCCGTTCTTTTTTGCGTGGGGATTGTACCACTGGAACCCTTCCACGTTCATATCCGCGAAAGTAGTTTCCGTATCCAGGTCATCCCTCTTTTTATTTCTTTTCAACTTTATCCTTCTTCGGCGTGCTGCTGCGCGTCGTTTTCTTTTTTGCGGGAGCCTTTACCTCTTCCGTTTCCTGTTCGGAGGGCACGCTCACTTCAACCTTGACTTCGGGAACTTTCTTGCCGGAGGGAACTTTGACTTTGACCTTTACTTCCGCAACGGTCTGCTCTTCCGCCGTCGTTTCAGCGGCGGTTACCGCCGTTTCGTCGGTGGTATCGTGAGCAACCTCCTTTACCTCCTCGACGGGCTGTGCCTGCTGTTCCCCGGTCTGTTCGGTCTGCTCCGCATCTTCGGACTTTTTGAACTTGTTTTTAATCTTGGCAACGACGTTGTTGAACGTCGTAACGACCTTGGCTTTCGCCTTGTTCCAGGGCTTGTTCGCTTCCTTTTCGGCGGCGATAGCCTCGTTGCGCTCGTTCACTTCCGCCTGCGCGAGCAGTCTTAAAGTGTCCTCCTCGCTGTTGTAGAGGTGGCACGAACAGAAATGTCCGTCCTCCACCTCCCTGTATTCGGGAGCAATGCGCGAACAGATTTCCATACAATGCTCGCAACGGGTGTGGAACTTGCAGCCCTTGGGAGGGTTGACGGGCGATGGAATGTCGCCTTTGAGCATAATTCTGTTCATCTTGACGTGCGGATTGGGCACGGGCACAGCAGAGAACAGCGCCTTTGTGTAAGGGTGCAGAGTGTGGCTGAACACGCTCTCCTTACTGCCGTACTCCACGATATTGCCGAGGTACATTACTCCGACGTCGTCGGATATGTGCTTGACAACCGAAAGGTCGTGCGAAATGAAGATATACGTAAGCCCGAGCTTTTCCCTCAGCTCTATGAGCATATTGATGACCTGCGCCTGAATGGAAACGTCCAGCGCGGATACGGGCTCGTCGCAGACGACCAATTTGGGTTGAAGCGCAAGCGCGCGCGCAATGCAGATACGCTGGCGCTGACCGCCCGAAAATTCGTGGGGGTAACGCTCGAAGTAATGGGGCTGTAAGCCGCACATATCCATTACTTTTAAAACGTAATCGTGAAAGCCCGCCTTGTCTACGAGGTGGTGCTGACGCGCCGATTCGCCTATTATTTCGCCGACCGTAAGACGGGGCGAAAGACTTGCGTAGGGGTCCTGGAATATCATCTGCATATTGGGACGGAGCTTGTCAAACTCGCGGTTTTTAAGCTTTGCCACGTCCTGACCTTCGAACAGTATCTCGCCCTGCACGCCGTCGTAAAGGCGCAGAAGCGAACGCCCCATGGTCGATTTGCCGCAGCCTGATTCGCCGACTATACCCAGCGTTTTACCCTTTTTAAGCGTAAACGATATGCCGTCCACAGCCTTTAAAAACTTTACGGGTTTGCCGAAAAAGTTCTTTGCGACGGGGAAGTATTTCTTTAAGTCGTTGACTTGCAGAAGAACGTCGTCGGGGAGCGCCGCTTCGGCTTTTTCAGCGCTTTCGGTTTCAAGCACTTCGCCGTTTTCAGTCTTTTCCATTGCCGTCCTCCTTGGTATTTTCGTACAGATAGCACGCCACTTTATGGGTGGGCGAAACCTGAACGTAGTCGGGATATGCGCCCGCGCACTTTGCCTTGCACTTTTCGCATCTGTCGCGGAAATAGCAATAGTCGGGCATATCTATGGGGTTGGGAACGAAGCCGGGTATGCAGTAAAGCTTGTCGACCTCGCCGTCAACCGTGGGTTTACTCTTTTGCAGACCTATGGTGTAGGGGTGCATGGGGTGGTCGAAAATATCTTCCGCCGTGCCCATCTCTATCACCCTGCCCGCGTACATTACTACGACGTAGTCCGCCATTTCCGCAACAACGCCGAGGTCGTGCGTAATCAGCATTATGGAGCCGTTTATCTTGTGCTTGATATCCCTTAACAGGTCGAGTATCTGCGCCTGAATGGTAACGTCCAGCGCCGTCGTCGGCTCGTCCGCGATAATAAGCTTGGGGTTGCACAGAAGGGCTATCGCTATCATAACCCTCTGGCGCATACCGCCCGACAGCTCGTGGGGGTATTTCTTGTATACTCCCTCGGGGTCGGCGATACCGACCATTTTAAGCATTTCTATGCTGTGCGCCTTTACCTGCTTTTTGGAGATGCCCTCTATATGCAGATAGCCGACCTCGTCAAGCTGGTTGCCTATCGTGAACACGGGGTTTAAGGAAGTCATAGGCTCCTGGAAAATCATTGCGATTTCCCTGCCGCGGATAGAGCGCATTGCCTCCGTGGGCATTTTTGCGATATCTACTACCCTGTCCTCCATCTCGTAAACGTTGCCGCCCAGCTCGTTTTTCTTTATTATCTTTTTGCCCTTTTCGTCCAGCTTGAAACGCGTGCCGAACTCGTCCTCCACGGTTTCGTAGACGGGAATCTTTTTGCCCTTCTCGTCCAGCTTGAAAAGACTTGCCTTGAACCTTATCGAGCCGCTGACAATCTGACCGCTGGGTGCCTGAACGAGCTGCATCAAAGAAAGCGAAGTTACGCTTTTGCCGCAGCCCGATTCGCCTACGACGCCGACGGTCGAGCCCGCCGGTATGGAGAACGATACGCCGTTGACCGCCTTTACCGTGCCCGCGTCCGAGAAAAAGTAAGTGTGCAGATCCTCGAACTCGATAACGTTGTTGTCGTCCTTCATATGCGTGGTGTATTCGTCGGGCTTTGCCTTGCGCTTCTTTTTCTTTTCGTAGAAGCGTATCGCCCTGGAATTTTCCCTGGCGATTGCGCGCGATTCGGAGCGGGATATGTAGTGTTTGTTATCCTTGTTTGCCGCCATGGGTTACCTCTTCATTTTAGGGTCGAAGGCGTCTCTTAAACCGTCTCCGACGAAGTTGAAAGCTAAGATTGCAAGCGTTATGCACACGCCCGCGCCCACCCAAAGGTTGGGATAGTATTGCCTGTAAGTGCTTATGTTGGCAACGTTGATAAGGTTGCCCCACGTCGCCGTGTTAAGCGGCGCGCCTATGCCGAGGAAGCCGAGCGTTGCCTCGGTAAGTATTATGCTGCCCAGTCCCAGCGTCATGGAAACGATAAGCTGGGGAATGACGTTGGGCATAAGGTGCTTGAATATCTTGGAGAAAGTTGAAAGTCCCGAAGCCTTTGCGGCAAGCATAAACTCCTGCTCTCTCAAAGAAAGTATCTGACCTCTTACAAGTCTTGCCGTACCCGTCCAGCCGATTAAACACAGCACTATCATCATATAGTACAGCTTGGATATGCTGGAACCGAGTCCGCTCTGCGTGAACACGACGGACAGAATAAGCATTATGGGAAGGGTGGGTATACAGCTTAAAATATCGACTATACGCATTATAACGTTGTCAACCCACTTGCCGAAATAGCCTGCAAGACCGCCCATTATTACGCCGATAACCGTTTCGATTATTACTACGACGAAGCCTATCGTAAGCGAAACTCTGCCGCCGTACATAAGACGGGTCAGAACGTCGTAGCCCATATCGTCCGTTCCCATCCAGTGCGACCAGGAAATATCGCCCAGCTTGACTACCTGCGGTATTCTTACCGAAACGGCAAGCGCCTCGTACTCCATATCGCCTACCGTATACGTAACGGGCGACGCGGATAAAATTTCCTTTATGAGTTCGGGGTTGCTGTCAAGCTTGGTGCCGCCTGCCGCCGCCCAGGGCGAGCACAGCGGTCCTATGAACGCGAACAGGAACAACACGACTATGGTAACCAGTCCTATTACCGAAAGCTTGGAACGGAAAAATCTTTTCAGTACCGTCATCCACGGTGAAAGCACCTTTGCCCTGTCGGTAAGGTTTTCGCCGTGCAAATCGTCCTTTTCTTCCGCAGCCGCTTCCGCCTGACCCGCGCTCCACGCGCTGTCTGCAACTACGGTGCTTTCGGGCGCAACGGTCGAAGTTACTACTTCTTCCGCCTTGTTTTCCTCTAAGGTAACGTCCTTTTTCTCTTTCATAATCTCCTCCATTAACTGCCGAGCTTAATTCTCGGGTCAACAACCGCGTACATGATATCGGCAAGCAGAACGCCGATTACCGTGAGCACGGCAAGGAACATATTGTAGCCCATTGCAAGGAATATGTCGCCTTCTAAAAGTCCGTGATAGGCTATCTGACCTATGCCGGGGAGAGCGAATATTTCCTCCGTTATCATTGCGCCGCCGAAAAGCGAGGGCAACGTGAACGAAAGCTGGGTTACGAGGGGAATCATTGTGTTGCGGAAAACGTGCTTGTAGACGACTTTTCCTTCGGACAGACCCTTTGCGCGTGCCGTCCTTATGTAGTCGGCGTTAAGCACTTCAAGCGTGTTGGTACGCGTGTAGCGCATAAGTCCGCCGATATTGAGTATGACCATTACCGTCATAGGCAGTATCAGGTGCCATATCATATCGAAGAAGCCGTTGCCCAGACCGCCCGTTTCGAACCAGCCCAGATCGACGGCGAACCATTTTATAAACAGGTTGCCCAGGAAGAAGGACGGGAACGCTATACCCACCATACATAGCACGGTGGCGACGTAGTCCAGCTTGCCATATTGGTTTACGGCGCACTTTATACCGAGGGGAATGGCAATGACCATTTCCAGAAGGAGCGCAACGAAGGATATACCGAAGGATATCCACATATACTGTCCGATAACGTCCTGCACGGGTCTGTTGCCGTATTTGAACGAGATACCCATATCGCCCGTGAGGAATTTGCCGAGCCACATAAAGTAGCCCTTCAAAATTCCTCCGAACGAATTGTCGTCAAGACCGTACTGTTTCAATATTTCGGTAAGTTCCGCGTCGATTACTTCCTGCGGAATACCTGCGTTGGCACGCGTCAGTTTGTACTGGTCGGCAAAGTAGTTGTTGGGCATCATTCTTATAAGAACGTAAAGTATTATAGAGACGCCGAACAATATCAACAGTGCCAGCAGTATTCTTTTGATAACGTATTTAACCATTTTTTACTCCGAAGAGATTTATTATTTCTTGTATGCGACTTTCCAGAGTTCGTCGATGGGTCCTATATTGAAGGAAGCGTCCTTGATGTGCATGCTCTTCGCGTCGAGAACGGCGGAATTGTATACGCACAGGTCGTATCTCTGGTAGGTGGGGAATTCTCCTGCCAGGTCCATTATAAGTTTAAGGCAGACTTAATAGATGGTTGCGCGGTCGG
>CAMWHW010000037.1 GCA_947174175.1 uncultured Clostridia bacterium
GGCGCGTCCCACTGACCGTTCTTCTTGGCTTCCTCGATTTTCTCTCTGCCAAAGTCGGTCATAAGTACGCGCTCTTCGAGGCTCTTGACCAGCGCCTTGTTTTTATCCGACCACTTGCTATTCGCCCTGCGCTCGGCAAAATATTTCTTGTAAGTCTTGTCGTCAATGCTCTGCATTTGTCCGTCAATCCAGCCGAAGCACAGAGCTTCTTCAAGTGCCTCTTCCGCCTTTATAGTTTTTGGACCGCCGCTCTTTCCGAACAGTAGCCAAACGCCCTTGCTTAACTTACAGTTTTCTGAAAGCCACTTTCTGAATTCCTCTCTATCGGCAAACGTCAAAATTTCGTTCATATCTTCCTCTTTTCAAACTTTTCCTTTGCGTAGGCGTGAGCTTCCGCAATCAACGGTTTCAATTTTTCAATCGTTTCGGCGGAAGGGTTAAGACAGCACAGCCAACTCATCCAGCCGTACACAGGATGCGGCATAATTTTGTCCGTTTCGGTAAAGTCGAAGTCCATATCCACAACGCCGCCTTTCGGCGGACGGGCGGGAATATGTCCGAATAAACTCAAAAAAGTTTGCTTGCGTACGCCGAGATTGACACGGTATATCCCCTCTCTGTTCAGGTTTGACGAGCTGTCGTTCTCTCCGTCATTCTCCTTCACGGTAAGAATATAAACTCCGCGTTTCAGTTTGTTTTCGGGGTTGTAGAAAATTCCTCTCTCGCCCCAACTGTTCACAAGTACAACGCCTTCCAGATTTTTAAGGCAGTAATTTATAATTTCATCGGCAGTCATTGTTTCCCTCGCCGTTCAAGTATTTTTCTATTTTGCTTTGCTCGTAAAATTGCTTGCCGATTATCGTTATCGCCTTTTGCGGACAGTTGGAGAAACAGCGGTAGCACATAGTGCACTTGCCGTTGAACGTAACCTTGCCGCCCTCCACGTGGATATTTTTCATCGGACAGACCGAAGCGCACAGACCACAGGCAACGCACTTGCTTCCGTCCGCCTTTACTCCGTCATAATACTTTTTTGTTTTATTGGGAAAATAAAGCCGCTGTCCGAACAGACCCGCAACATGATAGAAAAAGCCCAATCCCTCTTTCGGGTATTTTCCGCGCTTGATTTTATCGGCGGCTATAACGATTTTGTCGTCAGCTTTTTTAATCAGTTCACGGTTTTTATTGAGCGGCTTTTTCAGCAGTTTGACGTCGCCTATACAGTCGGGCATTTTAAGGTGCAGACCGCCGACAACCTTTGCCCCGTACTTTTTAAACAGTCTTGCCGAACAGCCCGTGCCGTCGCCGCTGAACAAACCCATAGTCGCAATGATAAAAACACGTCTGCCCCGCCATATGTCGGCGTTATCGCAAATAAAGTCCCTGACGATTTTCGGCAGATTGGAATAGTAGACGGGATATGCGAAAACTATTTCGTCCGCAGTTTTGACCGCCTCCGTTGCCGCAGAGTCTTCTATCGGCAGAGCCTCCGCCTCCACGTCAAGAGCTTTCAAAAACTTTACTATACAATATTTCGTATTGCCCGTTCCGCTGAAATAAACGCCAACCATAAAAATCCTCTTGACCATTATAGCATTTAACCCGCTCATAAGCAAGTAAGAAATTTCTTTAAAAAATCTTTAATATATGCCTATACCTGTCAAGTTTTATATGTAATAATAAAAGCCTGAAACTGAAAAGGAGGTAGTTATAGATTTGATTAATCCGCACATTCCCGCTTACTATTTTAACCGCAAAAAACAAAACAAGCCTGTCTGCGGAAAGTTCACATATTACTATCCTATCGGTAACAAAATAGAAAAATATGAAGTCTCCCCCGAAGTATATAATGCGCTGAAAGAGAACGATGAAGACGAATACGATACTGACCGCAGCGAACACCGCCACCGCACAAATTTTCCCATCTATCATAATGACTATGAAGATATGGAAGACGATGCCGACTACGATCCGTGGTGGAACTATCCCGATAAAAAATCTTATACCCGTGAAGACGAAATCTGCGAAAGGTTAGACCGCGAAGCGGCGATTGCAGACTATTCGGATGAGCATAAAGCAATTTATCGATATATGTTAGAGTGGGGATATTCTCAGTCCGAAACGGCAGAGGAACTCGGCATTGACCAAAGCACCGTTTCGCGCAAACTGAAAGAAATAAAAGGTGTTTTGGAAAGGCAGTTTCTGACCGACGGTACAAACACTGAAACTGACATAGATTTTATCGTTGCGTGGAATGAACTCTGCGCCACAGGTAAGACGAAAAACGACGATGACGTTATTCTGGAATACATATTTCGCACGCTTACGCCAAACGATCTGCTGTGGTTTTTATATTGGTTTTACAGTCTGAAAGAGCTTGTCCGCTATATGTTAAAATACCTAATAACACGCGAAGCCCACGAGGAAGAAGATATTCAAGATTTTATGAGTAAAGCAAGCTCAAAAGGCAAGAACCATTTTGAAAAATATTACGGAGACCAACCTCCGCTTTTACAGTGCGTTTACGTAAATTTGCTTTTGGAAGTATGGAGACGGGTAAAAACGTTCCCTGGTGTTCCGAACGGAGAAAACTATTATAAAGCCGATATAGTATTAGCAAAGACTGTCAAACGGCTGAAAACTTCCGAAGACGAATTCCTTTGCGCTCGCTTCTTCCCCTTCTTGGCGAAAAAGCGATTAAAGCGCTATGAAGAGTTTATGAAAAAATATAAACACTGATATTGAATAGCAGCCGCCGACGGAATTATCCGTCGGCGGCTTGTTACTTAGGATGATTTTTTAAATTTTACCTGTTCGATACATTTTAAAATGCCCGCATACTCGAAATACCGTACAGGCACTTTGTTTGCCCTAGCCGCATCCACCACTTTACCGTAAAAGGAATGAGAAATAGCATTTGACTGTATCCAAATTTCCTCCGCATTACGAATAACGTCAATGCTGTGCAGGTCCCCATCCTTAAAAAATCTTGCATTGACGAAACTCTCTTTTAAGCCTTTAATCCACGTCGCATGTCCGCCAAAAATACAAATTTTTTTAGTTAAAACTTCCCGTTTGCTCTCTTTACCGTATCTAGAATTAAACTTATCGGAGCTAATAGGCACCCTGCTTAAAATTTCGCTCAGATCTTCTTCGAGACAACTTCCGTAAGTTTTGTACTTGCCTGAATCGTTTAGCTGGAATTCGCCCTGCGGGTTAATCATAAGATAAGAGTTTTCCAAGCTTTCCGATTTCTCGCAAATGGTCTCATTGCAACATTTATTATGCCGCTTGCAGAATTCGTCAAACGCTTTTTTAGTTATGGCGAGTTTCTCAGCACCGTCGTTAATTCCATCAATGATTTCAACTTGCAGAAATTTCAATCTGTCGGGTTTTAACCTTTTGTAAAACTCGGCCATATCTTCATTAACGTTAAGTTTAGATACTACTGTGTTTATCTTCAGCTTTATTCCGTTACGGTGAATAGCTTGAGTAATCCGCACTGCTTGCTTAACGGTAGGCGCTTTATTTTTACAGCTTCGACCTATCGTAAGATTAGTTTCGGGTATAGCCGAATCAAGACTTAGCCCTATACAATATACTTTATCTTTCCAATGAGAAATCCGCTCTTCCGTCAGCATACTCCCATTAGTTATAATTGATGCTTTTAAACCGTAAGCATAGATGTATTCAATTAAATCATCTAAATGCAAATACAGAAGCGGTTCGCCGCCGGCAAGATTTATCCTTCCATCCTTAATACCGTTTTTTGAAAAGTAGCGTGCAATGTTATCGACTACTGAACATGCTTCTTTAAGGGGCAGATCTTTCTTTTCGGGGAATTTCCCGAAGCAATACGTGCAATTATAATTACACGAGTTAGTTAAGTGAAAGTTAAATACGTTCATTTTGAACTCCTTGAAAAATTTTTTTCGGAGTTCATATCATTCCATGCAACAGATTATTTCTTTAATTCTTTATAATTTTCTTTAACGCTATTGCCGAATTTTTCAACAGCGCTTTCAAGTCCTTTATGTAAATATTCATAAAAAACCTTATCAACTTCAAAAGACGCGCAAACATCGTCATACAGTTTATTATCGCCAAAACTGTTTGTGATATATTGACGTGTTTCACGGTCTTCCGTTTCCAAGACATAAGTCTTAAAAAACTTATCAAAAGCATCCCAAAGCATATTGTGTGAAGGTTCAAAATGCGAATAAGGCGCGGGGAGTATTCTTGTCCAATAGTCCTTATCGATATTCGAATTTTGATTATCTTCCCAACGATGTTCCTTTGAAAATTTGTTGGGATAAGTTTTTCTTAGAATTTGTTTTGTAAAATTGATTGCCGTTTGATAGCCACAATCTCTGCATATTGTACCGATTACCATTTCCAAAGAATCGGCTATATACTTTTGATTATTTTCAAACTGTTCTCTTTCTTGTTCATATGTGTAGCTTTCTCGATCCGCATCAATCAAAAGGTCACTTTCATATTTTCTCGGCAAAGAATAGGATGACAAATAGAGTTTGTTGATACCTATTTTGTTCGCTATGTCTATTTGTATGTAGGCGCGACTAAAATCATTATGGACTGCTCCGGCATGCTCTATGTCCGGATCATAGAATAACATTTCAGCGAGTGCAAGACTGTAAACAGCGTCGCCGAGTTGCTCTAAAACGGGGAATCTTTCCGATTCTTCTCTGATTGCAACCTTTCTGTCCAAAAGAGCGATGATGTAATCTGATTTGTACTTGTCGGAAATATTTACGCCATGTTGTTTTAAGATAGATTTTAATTGGATGTACGCTTCGTTGCGACCTTCCGTATTCCGCTGATAAGAAGTTTTTACCCCTGTTTTTTTCTCTATGAATTGAAATAAATCGTAATATATCTCAAACATATTAGCAAAACAAGTTCTTTTATCTTTTACTAATTTAAGCATGTAATAGGCTTTCAAATAAAATCTATTCCATATATTTTCAGCGGAAAAATATTCGGGGCAATATACGGTAACCGCATCCCTGTCTAAAACTTTACTATGATAACCAAACGTAGGGTAGTCAAAAATATGTTGTATGTTCCACTCGTCAAAATCTTTTTCGGAAATGACCTTTTTCCCATTAACGTTACATATCGCTTGCTTTCTCGTAGAAAAAGCAGTGCTTGGAACTTCCACTTCAGATTTTAGAATTTCTAAAACACGTTCAAACTCGTCAGGATAAATTTCACGCAAAAATTCTTCAACTATCTGTTTGCCTTGAAGCAATTTTTTTTCTGCATCATGTACGCTTGTAAACGGATAGCACAATTTATCTTCAGAAAGTATTTGCAGATTGTGATAATCCTTAAATCTGTCAAACGTAAATCTGAAAGTCCGCCATTCCAATCCATATATGAAATCTTCTTTTTTCAAAAATACAAGCGGTAAAGATTTTTCGATAATTTCTTTACCATATTGCATTTTTGCAATTTCAGTAAAGATATAGTCAAGAATCTTTTCTGCATGGCGACGGTCATTAATATCACATATAGCTTCAATAAAAATTATGATATTGAAATCCTTATGATTAGCCCAGAATTCATTATCATTGTAAAGCGCTTTCTGAAATATGCGATTTATGTCGTCCCGATGGTTTCCGGAAAGTACAAGCATACCCAAGTTGCAATTTCCATTAAGTGCATTAAAATCATACGAATATTTTTCTTTTAAATACTCGTTTAATTCCGTCTTAACCTTAGAATCAATGTCTACCCATATCCCATAATATCCTGGATTTTTAGCGACTAAATAACAGTAGCCTTTAACACCTGACGCAATTTTTTCTATCTGTTTTTTTAACGGTAAAAACATCTTCTCTGCTTTCAGTTCTTGAAGCTCGATAAGACGTTTTTTTATGTCTCTTTCAAGATATGTTGATAATTTTTTGCCAGCCGAGTTCTGCTCCTGTTGAGATAAAAAACAGATAAATGCTCCCAAAAGAGATCTAAGCAACTTACTATCGTATTGCCTTCTCTTAAATAATTCTAAACATTTAAGATGTTCTTCTTTCGATAAAACGTCGGCAGCAAAATTTGTCTCTTCTATGCAGAAATTTAAGATTTCAATCCTATATGCATCATCATTGTTTTCGTCAGCTTTGAAACGTATTTCAATATCAAAAAGAAATCTATATTGATCCCATTTAAAATTTTCGACGTTCGTTGCTTTGACTTGTTTTAAAAATTTTTCTTTTTGTTCTTTCGTTACATCAAAAAAGGTTGACCAATCAAGGCCAACCATGTTTCTTTGATACATAGTCCACCTTCCTTTAAAAATTATTCTGTTGCAACGGAATGATAAAACTCCTAACAGAACTTTCAAAGAAGGCTTCGAGATTAAAATTAATGTCTTCGCCGATAGTCTATCCTTCGATATTACGACTACCACATAGGTATTCGTGCGATAATTTTCTTCTGATATCTTGGAAAAGAGTATGAACTTTTATGTTCTGCTATTAGTAAAATAACACAAAATTATATATTTGTCAATGGATTTCAAGTTTTTTAAACTTTTTTTGAAGTTCCTGCATAAAACGGGTGTTCTCGTGGCTTATATAGTGAGGAATGTTAAGTCGGGTCTCGGACAGAGAGCCGACTTTTGCTTTTCTTCGGGCATCCGTTCCCGAAAACGGAAATAAATAAGGAGGTGAAAAATGAACGTCTACAAATGCTTAAAGCATAGAAATAACAACTATCTGTGGAACAAGCAGGGCATGATGGAATTCTATCAAAACGAGATTAAACCATGGGAAATACCGAGAGCCAGGCACGCAACTATTTCTGTGTTGGATCATGCTATGCAGGAATTACATACCGTGGACGACTACCTTTCGGAATGCGAACAGCAATTCGAGGTAGACTATTTAAAGCTCATGAGCGGCAACAATACTCAGCAGACTTGGGAAGAGGCAAAAGCCAAATTGAACGCACAGTTCAATATACGAAGGCGCAACGTCGTTCTGGAAGCTCTGCAATTCGGCGGTAACAAAGAGTTCTGGGACGGCTTCCCCAACGAGTACGAATTCGAAAGCTACTTCAAAAAGTGCTACTCATTTGCCGTGGACAAGATAGGTTATCTCGGCACGGATAAGAACATTATCTGCGCCGTGATAGTAAACGAGCCGAACAGGCACAATTTGTTTGTCTACTACTTGCCGGTTACGCATAAATGGCAAGCGAAGATTATGAGCAAAGAGAAAAACGAATGGGGCACACGTTTACAGCAGACCGACGAAAACGGCGAACCGCTCTATCTGGAAAAAGAAGATGCTGATAACCCGCTACTATGTCGCACTGAATTCTGGAAACAGCGCGGCGGATTAACTTCGTTTTCAGATTTGCAAGAAGACTTTTTCAAAAAGGTTTCCGAAAAGTACGGCGCAATTCGAGGCAAAAGCACTTCGCCTTACAGAAGTACTTGCATCGAACAGAGAAAGCGTTTCGGAAGATATGAAGACGATGAATATGACTTCATCCCAGATTTCGACGACTCCCCTTACTACCACTGAAAAAATTTAAAAATTGGGGAATTATTTCGCCGCAGGGCCTTGACTTTTCGAACCGGGTCGCTATAATCGTATTAACATTTTTTACGGGAGGTATTTACATAAGATGATAGACAAAGATTTAAAGCACGTTTACGGAAAGTACGGAACGCTGAAACGCAAGTATCTGGAAGACAAGGGGCTCGACTGGACGATAGCCGACCTCCCCTCCTACCTTCACAGCGTGGACAAGCAAGCCGAGGATATGTACAACGTACTTTATGCCAAGCTTTCCGCGTCTCCGCAGTATAAGCGGACGGGCGAGTTTATGGAAGACTACCGCAGGCTGACCGCTCTGCAACACGCCATAGAGCAAGAGATATTAAGCGAAATAATTTATACGGAGGCAGTATGAAACAACCCAAATCGGAAATCGACAAACGTTACGAGGACAAGCACAAAGAGGAACGCAAAGCCGCGCACGCGGTTTGGGGCACCTCTATGAAACGCGATGACTTCGAGGAGCTGAACAAGTTCCTCAAAAGTCATCACATACCAAAAGTCCAGCTCATTTATGCGGGCTGGGCGGCACTGAAAGAACAATATAAA
>CAMWHW010000038.1 GCA_947174175.1 uncultured Clostridia bacterium
TCAAACGCATTGTCGCCCACTTCCACCGCCTGCGTGCCGTTCCAGTTATAAGTCAGCGCACGCGCAGTAATCTCCCAGTCGTACGAAATGTTTTCGTATCCGCTCTCGTCCGCAGTCGTGTAGTTCGTGTTGTTAATCGTCAGATCAACGGTGGTCTTCTTCTCACCCTGCTCCGTGGGGTCGCTGAGCGCCGTATAGTTTACGGTGTAGTCGCCATTGTCGATATCAAGTCCTAACCCCTTCATATAGTCTGGCGATATGCGTACGGATATAGGATCGCCTGTATACGAAGGCTTATTTGTTGCCGTAATTTTAGTCCAGGTAGCACCATTATCTGACGAATACTCCCACTCCGCTTTCGAGAAGTCAAGCTTCTTAGGTACGATTTTAATCGTAAGCGTGAAAGGTCCGTCAGAGCAGGTCTCATCGCTGCTCTTTGCCTTGATTGCAAAAGTCGCGGTATATTCGCCGACGTTTACGGCGTTTATAAACGTACCCGTCAGATCGCCGTCCTGTTCAAGATAGGACGCGTCGGACGCGCTGTTGAAATTCACACTAACGTTGCTTAAACCCAAAGGTGTACCCGTGTACTCAATTTCGACAACGGCTTTACCGTCGTCGTAATCGTCCGTAACGTAAGGTTTACCTGCGATATTCCATTTAATATCGTTGTTGCCCAGGCTGCGCCCCTGCGCGGTAATTTCGAAATTGTACGTGCAGGTACCCGAGTAATTTTCGCCGTCCGCAGTCTTTACCGTAAGCTCATAGTTGCCCTTTGCAAAGCCTTTTGAAATTGTCACGGTACCCGTTTTGCCGCTGACCGAAATAGTTCCGTTTTGCGGGTCGCCGCCGTTCAGCGAGTACGTTGCAACCAGATTAACCGTCGCGTCGCTGCCGCAAAGCTGCGTAGGTATTTCGAAGGTAAGCGTTGTTACCGTTCCCCTTTCCCATTCCGTTGCATTTGCGCTGTCCGAATCGATTACTACGGGCTTAGGCGTAATTTCCACCTCAGGCTCCGTACCCGAGAACGCGTACAGAGAATTATTTTTAAGCGTAAACACGGGCTTATATTTGCCTGCGTTTTTCACTTTTAAAGTTTCGCCGTCAAAGCTGATTGCTCCCGTAGGCGCGGCGCAGGTCATAAGGTCGGGGTCGTAACCTTCGAAGGTGAACTCCTGCTCTTCGCCGTTATATTCTTCACTCGCGCTGCTGCTTGCGCTCAGCTTGGGGTATGCAACAGCTATTTTATTAAGTTCGAACTGACTGCCCGCGTTTGAAACAGAATAGTTGCAGCTTTCCGCATTTTCCAAGAATGCGTGCGCATACCAAGTACCCGTGCTGTTCGGGCTGGTAAAATTCGCGCTGCCCGCATTACCGTTTTTGGAATATTTGGTTATAATCTTGGGGTATTTGTCGCCGCCGTCGCGCGTGTAAATTTCATTCGTATCTTTGAACTTGGCAACCTTTACTCCGCCATTATCTTCGAATTCGACTTCCAGTTCCTTCTTATTTACCTTGAAAGTAAAAGTTCTGTCTTTCGACGAATTGGCCGCCTCGTCAGACCACGCGTGATTAGACGACTTTAACGTTACCTTAACAGTTTTATTTCCAGCGTCGGTAACCTTATCATCCATCTCGATTATGCTCGGGTCGGTGTACAGCGCGGAATCGTACCACGAAGGCTGTTTGTCCGCAGCAAGGTCGTCCAGAGTTTTTTCTTCTCCGTTGTACGTGATTGTTACCGTTCCGCTGGGCGGAGTCAGTTTTATGGGGTTTATTTTAAAGTCGAAATATCTAACCGATTCGGTTTCGCCCTTAGTTATGTCGGGCGTGCCGTCAAATATCAAGCTGTCCTTTAACGTAACCTTAACCGAATAAGTGCCAACATCCCGCATATCGCCGGTATTATCGCTGGGATACTCCAAGTCCATAAGATTGCTGTCGAACCAGGTTTTTTTGTCGGCGGCAACTGCGGATAAATCGAGCGTTTGTCCCGTGTAAGTAGCTTCTACGTCCTTAGGCGCGTCATATTCGGCAGCCTTGGTCAGATTCAGGTGAATTGCCGCACGGTAATAGTAATTAGAAGAACACCAGGAATTGGAATCGCCGCCACCTGATTTATTCGTTTGCTTAACATCCCTATAATTATTAGGATGAGCAGAACGAGTCCAAAGGTATTGACCAACGTTATTTTTTGAAGCCGTCATACCCCAAAGACCTGAGGAAGGATAGACTTCTTCATTCGACGGGATCCATACGTTATCGTTCGCCCAGCTCGTATAGGAGTAATTATACGTAGTGCTGCTCTTATTTATATAATTTGCATGTGTGTTTGCTATATCGTTTATTTCGTCAGAAAGCGTTGTCTGATAAGTATCCTTGGGGGCAATGATATAGTCGGAGAATTTTCCTCCCCTTGCAAAATTGGCAAACGTCGTTACGGTAGTCGGCGCAGCTTTGCCATTTGAGCCTTCGTTCGTAGGATGCATAGTAACTTCGGTACTTACTCTACTTGACGCGGTGCCAGTGCTATCATTGGCTTTACCAACGTACCCGCCGGCATAATATCCCGAACTTGTTTGCCCGGCATTTACACACGCGTGCAGATAAGTCGTAGAATACAAATTACTTAAAGGGTTAGCCTCACCCATCGTATACGTACCGTCGGTGACAGGTGATTGCCAATAACCTTTACTCAAAAGTGTAAGCGCGACGTAGTCACCCGCTTTCGATACGTAAACGGGGTAAAATTCCGTACCTCCGACCGTAAGCGTATTGGTGCCGAACTGAGAGCCTTTAATGGGGCTGGCGCCATCTTGAAAGTCTTTTATTAAGGCTTTTACGTCGGTATATCCTGCCTTTGTTGCAAAGTTGTCAAGCGCAGTTTTGGAAAACTTACCTTTTGCGCTGTCGTACAACTCGCCGTATGCCGCCGCCGCATGTGCCGCCACGTTGTTATTCGGCAAAAACACCGCGCCAAAAGTCAGCGCAGTACAAGCGCACAGCGTTGCTAATATTCCTCCTACAAAAGTTTTACGTTTAATTTTCATAAACCGTACTCCCTTTTGCGGGCTAAAAAAATAAGGGCAACCGTTAAAGGTTGCCCGCAACTAAGTACCCCTTCAACAGTTGCCTAATACTTCGAACGTTTCCGATTATGTACTGAATATCATTTATTGGATATTGAATAGGTGGAAACAGGTACTGAGTGCCAATTGTACCCTATTCATATTTCCAATAAATTTTTTTTAAAAAATGCGTTGCTAAAAACTCCGTACATAAAAAATACGGAAACAACGCGGAAAAGCGGTATACACTTTTCCATATTCGAAATCTTAGGCATCTATATTTTATCACGGCACTTCCATTATTACAATACATTTTTACAAAATTTTTTAAAATAGTGCTAAAAAATACATAAAGCACAATATATTGGGGGTTGAAAAGCAAAAATAGCCCCGCGCAGTCTGCGCGGGGCTGATTTTTTATTCGTTTTTATCCGTTTCGTCCGTGAAACCCATATCGGTTATCGGGTCTGCGGGGGTATAGAAGCCGCCCACGTCGAACACTCTGCCGTCGTCAACAGGCATGGGTGCAACCACGTTTCGCACCACCGTTCTCACCGCGGGCGCTGGTGCCTGCGCCGTTTGCGGTTGTTTCTTGGTCGTGTCAATCTTGGTGGTCGTGACCGTAGTCATAACCGCGTCGGGGGGAACCTGCGTTGCAGCGGGCGCGCTTTCGGAAGCCGCCGTCTGCTGAGCGGGCTTTTCTCTGCTGTCAAGCACCTTTTCCATTGCCGCGGTAACTATTTCGGCAAGCGTTGCCGCCGTGAGTCCGCTTATTGCCGCGTCGCCGGACGAACCGTTGCCGCGCATACGCTCGAACATAAGCTCCGTGCGCGCCTGCGCAAGCTCTTCACGCGTGGCAGCAAGCTCGTTTGCCGCAACGTCGCTTTGCAACTTTTCTATCTTGCCGTTCATTCCCGTGATTATTGCAAGAAGCTCGGGCGAGATTGAACCGCCGCCCGCCGAAGCCTGCGCCTGGGGTGCGCCCTGCGCCATAGCCTGCTGAGGCATTTGCGGCATCTGGGGCATCATCTGCGGCATCATCATCTGAGGCTGAGCCATGCGCGCCATACGCTCCTCGCGCTCTTCGCGACGGCGCTCTTCCTCGCGCAGTCTGCGTTCCTCTTCCTTGCGCTCCTCTCTTTCAAGTCTGCGCTGTTCTTCAAGCTCTCTGCGCTCGCGCTTCTTCTTTGCCGAACGCGCGCCCAGCACTATTGCAAGTATAAGCAGGGTGAGCGTCACTACCGCTATGACTATCCACCACCAGTTTGCCTTTAAGAAGATGACGACTTTGTCCCAAGTGGTCAGCTCCTTTTCGGGGGTCGTGTAGGTGAACGACTTCATTGTGAGCGCCGCCGCACTTGCATCAAGCTCGAAATTCTCGGTGTCGAGAAGTTCCGCCTTTACGTAGTAGTCGGTACTGTATGCAAGTTTGTCAGCCTCGATTTCCTCCGTGCAAGCTTCGTCGGTGTAATACTTCAAAGTCACCACGTCGGTAAGCGCGCCTATAAAGCCCTCGCTTTCGAACACGGGAAGTGCGCCTTCCTTTTTGGTTGCGGTAAGAACCGCCTTTGCTATGTTCCAGTCTACCGCCGTTTCGTTTGCAAGCAGAGTTACCTCTTCGTCATACAACGCAACCGCGAACAACGCTTTCTTCAAAGCCGTCGTGGTAGCCCACTCATAATTTTCATAGTCGTTCAATGCGAATACCGCCTTGTACGTGCCTACCACAGTGCCGCTTTGCAGCTTGTCGGTGACGAACGTCATAAGCGCTTCGTCGTAGCCGTTGAAGTTACTTGTATCGGGCTTTATGATTGCGCCCGTGTACTTCAAACCGCCCTTGAAAGTGGGCGCGTTAACCTTTACTTTGCTTACGTTGATATTTACGTATGCCGTAAATTCGTTGCCGTTCTCGTCGGTGTACTTGACGGAAACGCTCTGCAAGCCCGCCTTGAACTTGCCGCCGTCACGCAAGCCCGCGCAGTCGATAGCCAAATCTTCGATAGCAACCTGCTCCTTGCTGCCGTTGTTGAATTCGATTTCGGCAGTAAGCTTTGCTTTCAGTTCGTCCAAAGTATTGTCTGCGTTGAAAGTCGCGCCGTCTTCAAGCGTTGCTTCAATTTTAACGACGACCGCATCACTTATGGTAAGCGTAGCCGTCATATCTTTAATTGAGTTGTAGTTGCCGTCAGAGTGCGTGAACGATACGGTGAATTTATATTCACCCGCGGCGCTGAAACTGGTGCCGCTCTGTCCTTCAACACTGTACGAAGGCGTTATCCAAGCGGGCAGGTCACCCGCTATTTCAAGCTTGTATTGCGTGCCGTTGAAAACTTCCTTCTTAGATTCAAACGTTATGCCCGACATATCGTAGTCGGCGGGTTCAATGGTTATATTCGCCGTCATATCGGGGATATCCGCATACTCGGGGTCGCTGTGCGTGAAACGCGCTATAACCTTGCCGCTGTCCGCAACGTTGGTCGCATCCGTGAATACCGTCGTACCGTCCGCCTTGTAGTAGGTTACCGTTATCCAACCGGGCACTTCGCCGTCGATTGCAATGCTGTGCGGCTGTCCGTCGTAAGTGAACGTGCCGTCTTCAAAGGTTACGGAAGGCGTATAAATCTTCTTGTCCGTAATTTCAAAGGTCAGAGTAACGGTTTCGGGCACCTCGTAGTTCGTGGGGTCGGCAACGCTGAACACCGCTTTTACGGTATACTTACCGACAGCCGTCTTAGCCGCAAACGGCGTTGTGCCGTCCGCCTCGCAATACGTAACGGTTACGTCGTTAGGCAGATTTTCTATCCAAGGCGTGGGCAAAGATATTGCCGAACCGGTGTACGTGACCTGCTTGGTTTCGTCGTATCCCGTAGGCTTTTCATAACTTGCCTTGTCAATCTGCAAGGTTGCGGTCAAAGTCGTGGTAATCGTTTTATAGTTCGCATTGCTGTGAGTGAAACTTGCGGTATAGTTATAAGTTCCCGCATTCGTGAAGGCAGTTGCGGTCTGCCCCGCCACGGTGTAATTAACACTTACGCCGTCGGGCAAAGTGCCCTCAATTTCCAGCTTGTGCGAATCGCCGTCATACGTCAAAGTATCGCCCGTAAAGGTTATGCCCGAAACGTCGAACGTGCCCTTGTCAATCGTGGGGTAGATATCGAAAGTTTTGCCCTCGTATTCTACGGTAAGGGTTATAGGGTCGCCCGCGGCAAGAGTGCCGGTAATATCAACGTCATTGACGTTGACGGGCAGGTAGCTTGAACCGCTGTAATTCCACTTTGCCGTTACGGTAAGGTTGCCCTTTATATCGTCCTTGGTTACGGGATATACAAGGTGCGTGCCGTCATCGTCATACGTAGCGTCTATATCCACGACAGAAGCGGCAAGTACGATAATCTGCTTGTCGCCCGAAGCGCTTGGCGTGGTTGACTTTGCGCGAATGGTTACCGTGCCAGCGGCAAGCTTGCCGCCGCTTCCTCCGCTGATGACCGAAAGCGTATACTTGTCGTCGCCGATTTCCTTCTTTGTGCCGTCGTTATCATTATAAACGATTTTGACCGTTATAACGTTCTTTAACGAATAGTCGCCGTCGGTAAGCGTGTAAGCGTCGTAAATGCTTTCGTCCGTCGTTGTGTCATTGCCTTCGGAGTCCTTGACCTTGTTTACGGTAATATCGAGACCTGATACGGTGGCGTTCTTGAATACCAGATTTACCTTTGTATCGTCATTCTTTTCGGTCACGGTTAAATAATTGACCTTGTTAGCCGTGTCAGGTTCGAACTTCCAGTAGTAGTCAGCATTCGTCGTACTTGGATCCTGATTTTCGTGCCATTGCAGCGTGCCCGGCGTGGCGTTTGCATGAGTATTCTTAATATCGGGCAGTTTACCGCCGTTATCCGTAACGTAGCGCGTAGTCGGCGGCGTTTTAACGTAGCCTAACGTAACGTTCGGCTTTATCCTGTCAACCGTTATTTTAAACGGTTTATCCGTAGTAGTGCCGTCCGCCCACTGATATTTGGTCTTATCCGCTAATTCGAGCGTAATAGTGTATACGCCCGCGTTTATTATCTTGGAAGTGCCGTCTGTGGTCTTATCCTCCTCCGTTGCGCCGTCCAAAAAGCTCTTGTACTTGATTTCCTTTACCGTTACGACGGTAGGATCGCAGTGCATGCTCTTATCTATCCACACGGGGTCTTTGGGCGTTACGCCGCCCACCGCTTTAAGGTTGAGGTTATCCAGCCAGTGCGAATGTGCGGAATTATATTCCATTCCGTCTATATCCTTGGGGATAATAACGCCGTTCTGCGTATAGGTTGCGTATACCGCCTCGGTTGCCATTGCGTTAGCCGGAGTGGTGTTTGCCGAAGTAAGCATTACTGTGGGAATATAATCTTTGTAAGCAACACTCGAAGGTAAAGTAAACTCAACGACCTGCTCCGAAGTGCCGCTCGTCATAGCTGAAACCGCCTGATATGCAACCGAACCGTCGGTTTCGTTTTTGTCCTGCAACAACAAGACTAAGTTACCGGCCTTGCCCGAGGTGTTTTTAAAAGTGACTTTGACTTTATTGCTTGCCGAAGTTATTACGGGGGCAAAGCCCGTATTGCTGAAACCGCTGTCCTTAATATACAACTTATATTCGGGTTTTGCAGTAGAAGTGCCCGTTACGTCCGTAAGCGTTGAACCGATATTGTTGCCGTAACTGCTGGCGTAGGCAACCTGCGATAAATCGAGAACGGTTGCGGGACGCGAAAATCCCAAAGTCTGATAGTGCCCACCTATCATATTTCCACAGTTATATTGGCTATTTATATAGGAACCATATATTGTTACTTGATTTACATCACTCTTGCCGTTAGTATTGATATTAAGGCACGACTCACGTAAATGTACGTAAGAGGTATTAGGAGTTTTTAATGCGTCGGTTATTATCCCGTTAGACGCCACATAGTTTGGATAGCCGTCCTGCCAATCGATAAAAGCATTGGCAGAATTTTTGGCTTCGATTAGCTCGAAATAAGTTTTACCCGTAGTACTGTCAACAAAGCCGTAATCTGCGGTATCGGCA
>CAMWHW010000039.1 GCA_947174175.1 uncultured Clostridia bacterium
AGATACGCAACGGTCATGTTGCCCGCCTTGTCGTACTTGAAGCTGGTTTCGTCGCACTCGTAGCCGCGCATCTTCAACTGATATACGGCGCGCTTAACCGAGTTGGTGGATACCGCTATGTGCCCCATATCACCCTTGAAAGGCGCCTTCATGCACTCAACGTACGTCGAAGCGAATACCGAGCTGTTGCCCACCTTCTTGGTAAAGCCGAAAGCGTTATCGAACTTATCCGCAACGCTCTCCGCCTCCTCGGGGTTTGCGCAGTTGATGCCGACGTGCACCATCTTGAAGCCGAGCATCTTGTCGATAGCCTCGCGGCAGAGCGCGGTTATGCCCGCCCAGTCCTCTTCCTCCAAAAGCTTGGAAGGAACTATCCAGCTGCCGCCGCAGCATACGATTTTGTTATATGCAAGGTAGGTGTTGAGGTTATCCGCCGTAACGCCGCCCGTGGGCATAAAGCGCATCGTGGTGTAAGGGCCGCAGACCGACTTTATGTAGGGAAGTCCGCCCGCCTGCTCCGCGGGGAAGAACTTTGCAAAGTCCAGTCCGAGTTCCAGAGCCTGCTCGATCTCGCTTGCCGAGGAAAGACCGGGCGCGAAGGGAATACCCTTATCCAGGCAGTGCTTTACCACCTTGGGGTTGAGTCCGGGAGCCACGCAGAACTTTGCGCCCGCCTTGTAAGCGGCGTCAGCCTGCTCGCAGGTTAAAACCGTGCCCGCTCCGACTAACATGTCGGGATAAGCTTCGGTCATAGCCTTGATTACCTGGTCGGCGCCCTTTGCGCGGAAGGTAACCTCCGCACAGTTAATTCCGCCGTCACGCAGAGCCTTTGCAAGCTGCTTTGCGTTTTCGACCTTGTCGAGCTTGATTACGGGGACGATACCCACGTTACCCAGCTCTTCAACCAAATTGTCCAACTTTTGTTTAATGGTCATTTTTTCTCCTTTACGCGCGCGCAATGCACAACATAATCTTACGCATTAATTATAGTCCCTTTGCCCCTTTGCCGTCCATATACAAAACGGATATATTAATATATTTTTAGGACATAATACATTTTTGACAAAAAAAGGCAGAGCGTTGCGCCCTGCCCTATGTTTTTATTGAGTTTTACGGCTGTACGGGAATCATCAGATTGGAGCCGTCGGCAACCACCTGGGGAAGCTTGCCGTCCCACTTTGCAAGATATTCGAGGTACTGCATATGGCTTACCAGAAGCTTTCTGCCCGCCTCGTCGCTGCCCCACTCTACCGCGTAGCTGGTAATCACGCCTTCCTCGTCCTTGTTTTCGGTTACCGCGTAGCCGAGGGTGCGCGCGATTTCGACGATTTTAATCTGCGTTGCGTAAGCTTCCGCCTGGGCAATGAGTTTCTGCGCCGAAGCGTCGCCTTCCGCCGCCGCTATTCTTGCCTTTGCTTCGGCTTCCGCAATCTGCAATTTAGCCTCCGCTTCAATGGTGGCAACCTTTGCCGCCGCCTCCGCTTCTATTCTCGCCTTTTCCGCTTCGTATTCGGCTTTAAGCTGTTCCTGCTCTGCAATCATCTTATCCTCGACCGTCTTTTCGAAAGCGTCCGAGAAATCTATGTTGGTAAGAACGACCGTGTTTATGGTTACGAAATAATTGTTGTCTATCGCCGCCTTAACGGTGCTTTCAACGTCGGGGGAAATGCTTGCGCGCGTCTTGATTATGTCCATTGCGGAGTGCGCGGAAAGCACTGATTTCGCCTTTTCGATAGTTACGCTTTCGATACGGTTGGAAAGCGTTTCAAGCTTGCCGTAGTTGGTTGCGATTTCAATCGCCTTGCCGCTGTCAATCTGATACTGAACGGTCATAAGTATGTCCATCGTCTGCGCGTCGCTGGAATAAGCCGTGGTTTTAATGTCCAGATTCTGCACCTTGGCGTCGTATCTGTCGTACGACTCGGTTATCCAGAAATCGAAGTAGGTGCCCGCCGTTCTTACGTTCTGCGCCTTGCCCATGTGCTTTACCACCGCAACTTCGCCCGCCTGCACGGTGTGGAAGCTGAACGGTATGAAAAGAAACAGTATGAACGAGAGCGCCGCCGCGCCCAGCGACAGACCGCATGCAAGCGGTTTTTTGGAAACCCTTTTCCTGCCCGCGGGGGCAAAGATTCTTACGCCCGAAGCAAACATAAAGCCAAGCAGTATGCAGGCAATAGTTGCAAGCACGAAGATAACGCCTAAAATAATTCCTATTGTCATATCAGTTCTCCTATGATTTTTTACAAGAAAATTATATCACTTGAAACGACGACAAGTCAATAAAGGAATTATGCAGTTTTTACAAGAAATGCGCAGCTTTTGAAATTTATTAAAAAACGACCGCGCAGCTTTTCGCCGCGCGGTCGCGTTAAACTTCTTATTAAATACAGCCTTCGATAAATTCCTCGGTTTCGGACTGAGGCGTAAAGCCGAGAGATTTTTCCACCAGCTCGCCGTTTTTAAATACCGCGACGAGAGGAATACTCATAACGCCGTAGCGCGAAGCAAGCTCTATATTTTCGTCGACGTCCACCTTTACGAACTTAGCTTTGTCGCCGAACTTTTCGCTGCACTTTTCCATTACGGGCGCAAGCATCTTGCAGGGACCGCACCACGTTGCGTAAAAGTCGCACACCACGGGCGTATCGCCGTCTATAAGTTTATCGAATTGTTCCTTGTTTACTTTTTCAACCATATTTTCGTCCTCTTATTTATTATCCCTCAGAAAGCCGTAAATATCCGCGAACGCCGTCAAAAATGTCTGCCCGTCGCTCATACGCTTTAAATTGCACGCGCCGCTTTGCATTTCGCTTTCGCCGATAACCGCGGTATATTTCGCGCCCAGCTTGTCCGCGTACTTGAACTGCGCTTTAACCGAACGCGACATATGGTCGCACTCCGCGCTCACGCCTTTAAGCCTTAAAGAGTTTGCGATTTCGAACGCCTTCAAGCGCGTACTATCGTCCATACCCGCAAGATATATTTGCGGCGCGGAAGGTTCGGGGAACACAACCGACGTGTTTTCCATAAGCAGAATAAGCCTTTCCAGCCCCGCGGCAAAACCGATTGCGGGAACGTTGCCGCCGCCCAGTTCGGAAATAAGTCCGTCGTATCTGCCGCCGCCGCACACCGTGCCCTGCGCGCCTATGGAAGTCGAAACGAATTCGAATACCGTGCGCGAATAGTAGTCCAGCCCCCTCACTATGTCGGGGTTGACCGTATAATCTACGCCGAGTGCCGAAAGATAGCCCTTGACTTTTTCGAAGTGCGCCGCGCAGTCGGGGCAGAGATAGTCTAAAATTTTGGGTGCTTTCGCCGTGATTTTTTTGCACCCCTCTTCCTTGCAGTCAATCATGCGCAGGGGGTTCTTGTCAAACCTCTCCCTGCACGTCGCGCACATATTATCAAGGTGCGGACGGAAATATTCCTTTAACGCCTTATTGTATTCGGCGCGGCAGGTCTTGCAGCCAATCGAATTTATTTCCAGGCGAGTATCCTTTATGCCCAGTTTATCGAGGAAGGTAGAAGCCGCGAAAATTACTTCCGCGTCGGTATCGGGTTCGGGCGAACCGAACACCTCTATGCCGAACTGGTGGAACTCCCTCAGCCTGCCCGCCTGCGGTCTTTCGTAGCGGTAGCAAGGCGTTATGTAAAAAGACTTTAATGGCAGCGGCGAATTGACCAGCCCGTTTTCTATAAACGAGCGCGCAACTCCCGCGGTGCCCTCGGGCTTTAAGGTTATACTTCTGCCGCCCTTGTCCTCGAAGGTATACATCTCCTTGGTGACGACGTCCGTCGTCTCGCCAACGCCGCGCTGAAAAAGCTCCGTATGCTCGAATACGGGCGTGCGGATTTCCTTTAAATTGAAAACTTTTGCGACCTCTCTCGCCGTGCCTTCGACGAACTGCCACTTATAACTTTGTTCGGGCAAAACGTCCTTTGTGCCCTTGGGTACGTTAATCATAAATCATCCTCGTTTATTACGCCGGAGCGGTAAAGCTCGAAAAGCTTATACTCTGCGTCTTTACTTGCAACGTTACCATAGGTAGCCTCTTTACGAGCTGCCTTTTTAAGATAAGCAACGGCAGTTTTCAAATCCTTTTTTACGCCGTCGCCTTCCAGATAGCACAGCCCCAGCGCATACTGGGCGCGGCTTTCAAATCTTTCTACCCGGGTATAAAGCTTTATGCCCTTTTTCTTATCCTGCGCAACCCCCGTGCCTTCCATATAGCACTTTCCGCAAAGATACGTGCCGTATAGCGAACCTTTTTCGTGCGCCTTTTTAAACCACTCGAAAGCCTGCTTTTCGTCCTTTTCCACGCCCTCGCCGTTCAGATACATCTCGCCGACGTAGCAGGCGGCGTTTTCTTTGCCGTGCTCAAACGCGCGCTTATACCAGTACATAGACTGTTCGTAGTCGAACGTTTCGTCATCCCTTTCATAGGAATGAAAGTAAATAGCCAGATTGATTTCCGCCTCGGCGTAGTTTTGCTCGGCGGCTTTTAAAAGCATTTTCTTTTCGGACTCGACGTCGTCCTTGAAAGCGTAAATATCCGCCGCCTCCACCATAGCTTCCGCGTCGCCGCCGTCGGCGGCTTTCAGATACCATTCCAGCGCTTTTTTGTTGCTGTCTTTTTCGTAGTAGTAATAATTTCCCAAAAGCCTCTGCGCAACAGCATTGCCGTTTTCCGCATAGGGTTTTATTACGCTTACTGCTTTTTCTATATCCTTTTTTATTTCGGGAGCGCCGCCGTGCGAACCGTAATGATACAGCTTGTACAGTTCTTCCAGCGCTTTTCCGTCGCCTTTATCCGCCGCATGCGTAAGCAGCTGAACCGCCAGCACGTTATCTTTATTTTTCTGGTGGATACCCCACTCGCGGACGGCGGGAATATAGTCCTTTTCCGCCGCGGTGCGCATAAAATTTTCCCAACGGTAAAAATCGGTGGGTATATTGTATTTGCCCACAAGCTTGCACGCCCTTTGGTACAGCTCCTCCGCCGTAAGCGTTTTACACAGCTCGTCGGTTTCCCTGTCGGTTGCATTTAAATTATTGTTTCCGCCGCCGTTCTTTTTGGTGCCAAGTCCCCTGATAAGACAGACTATAACGGCAATAAAAATCACCACGAAAAAGACGACGGCAAAATTCTTTAACATATATTACAGAACGTACTTCTTCAAATCGCGGTTTTTGGAAATGTTTTCAAGGTGCTCCTCAACGTACTTCTCGTTGACTTCCACCGTGATTACGGGATAGTCGTTGCCGCCCGCGTTGAACGAGATATCTTCCAGAAGATATTCCATAACCGTGTGCAGACGCCTTGCGCCTATGTCCTCCGCCGTCGCGTTGCAAAGCTCCGCAATCTCCGCGATTTTTTCAATGGCGTCGGGCTTGAACTGCAAGTCGATATTGTCCACTTTAAGCAGCGCCGCGTACTGCGTCGTTATTGCGTTCTGCGGCTGGGTGAGAATGTTTATAAAGTCCTGCTTGGTAAGGCTCTTCAACTCCACCTGAATGGGGAATCTGCCCTGCAATTCGGGAATCAGATCTTCCACCTTGGAAACGTGAAACGCGCCCGCCGCAATGAAGAGAATATAGTCGGTGCGGATGGGACCGTACTTGGTCATAACCGTACAGCCCTCGACTATGGGCAGTATGTCGCGCTGAACGCCCTCGCGCGAAACGTCCGCGCCCTGGTTGCCCTTGCCCGCTATCTTGTCGATTTCGTCAATGAATATTATGCCGTCGTTTTCGGCACGGCGTATAGCTTCCGCGTTTACCGCGTCGTTATCGATAAGCTTATCCGCCTCCTCTGCAATGAGAAGATTTTTAGCTTCCTTAACGGATACCTTGCGCTTTTTCTTTCTGTCCATGCCCAGTCCGCTGAATATGGAGCCCAAATCGATTGCCGCGCCCTGTCCGGGGGAAAGCTCCAAAGGCTTGGGGTTGTCCGCAACTTCCAGCTCGATAACCGTGTTGTCGTACTTGCCCGCGTGTATGCCGTCCACAAGGTTCTGTTCGAAAACTTCCTTGGAC
The DNA here is from genome assembly GCA_947174175.1 of uncultured Clostridia bacterium. Taxonomy (GTDB): domain Bacteria; phylum Bacillota; class Clostridia; order Christensenellales; family Borkfalkiaceae; genus Coproplasma. Next base: position 6,041 of record CAMWHW010000039.1, read on the forward strand.
GTTTCGCCGCGCTCCGCCTTCATACTTTCGGCAAGCACCTTGGCTATTTTGCGCTCGGCAACGGCGGTCGCCTTATAGCTGACCTCCTGCGTCTTTTCCTCCTTGACGAGGCGTATCGCGCACTCCGCAAGGTCGCGCACCATGCTCTCGACGTCCCTGCCGACGTAGCCCACTTCGGTGTACTTGGTGGCTTCCACTTTTAAGAAGGGCGCCTTTACAAGCCTTGCAAGCCTGCGCGCGATTTCGGTTTTACCGACGCCCGTGGGTCCCTTCATAATAATGTTCTTGGGCGTTACTTCGTCCTGCATTTCGGGCGAAAGCTGCGAACGGCGGTAACGGTTTCTGAGCGCTATCGCAACCGCCTTTTTGGCCTCATCCTGCCCTATGATATATTTATTGAGTTCGTGTACGATTTGCTTGGGTGTCAGATCCATTTTAGATTACCTCGTTAATGCAAATTTTATTTGTTGTCGGCGGGACCGTTCTCTCCGCCTTCGGATTGCTCCTGCGCGCTAAGTTTAGCAAGCGCCTTTTCTTCGGCGTTCTTTTTTACCGCCTTTATAAACAGCAGCCTTGCCCACAGACTGCCTGCAAGATATCCCGCAATGCCGACGATAAACAGCACCGCCGTAACGCCGCTGGGAACTATTCCCGGATAGCACATAAATACTATGGAGATAAGGAAGCTTATCAGGCTGACGACGAGCAATATTATGCAGGCGATATCCGACGCCGTGAGCGGGCGTTTGCTTACCGCTCTGTCGATTGCAACGCCGTTGCGCTTATCCTTAGCCCTTTCTATACAGAAGCGGATTAAGAAACCTGCGCTCAGAAAAAAGCCGACTGCCGTCAAAAGAAAGGGGATAAACAGAACGCGCGGAGCGCCGGGCGCAAAGATGCGCAACAAAACCGCAACGAACGCCGCCGCACAGACGACCGCGGCAACCGCGCATAAAATTATTCTCTTGTCGTTTGGATGTCTGTATTTCATTTTTAAATACTCTCGACTTTGATATTGTCGTTCGTATAGACACAAATCTCGCTTGCGATTTTAAGCGACTTCTGCGCAATCTCTTCCGCAGTAAAATCGGTATTCTGCACGAGGGCGCGCGCCGCAGCTAAGGCGTAGTTGCCGCCGCTGCCGATAGCCGCTATGCCGTCGTCGGGCTCGATAACTTCGCCCGTACCCGAAACTATCAGCATGCTTTCCTTGTCGGCGACTATCATCAGCGCTTCAAGCTTTCTGCCCATCTTGTCGCCGCGCCACAGCTCGGCAAGCTCCACCGCCGAACGCATAAGGTTGCCCGAAAATTTATTGAGCATACCTTCGAACTTTTCACTCAAAGAAAAGGCGTCGGCAACCGAACCGGCAAAACCCAGAACGACCTTGCCACCGTAAATTCTCCTCACCTTGGTTGCGCTGTTTTTGAAAATGACGCTTTCGCCCATGGTCACCTGACCGTCTCCGGCTATCGCAATCTTTCCGTTCCTTTTAACTCCGCAAATAGTTGTTGCGTGAAATTCTGTCATAATTTTAACTCCGAAAATTTTGTTATCCGATTTATAGATAAACTCTCCGCGCCCTTTGTTAAACGCCGCGGAGCATTTTACTCACTTATTTCTTTTACGAATTTATCAATACTTTCCAGCGCGCGTTCCGCCAGCGCGGCGTAGCGCAGTTTCTTGTCGCGCACGGTTTTTTCCAAAGGTTTCAGTATACCGAAATTGGCGTTCATGGGCTGGAAATTATCCGTTTGCCCCGTAATATGCGCCGACAAAGCGCCCGAAACGGTGGTATCGTCGGGAATAACGACCTCTTTGCCCGCAAGCTTTCTGACCGTATGTACCGCCGCCAGAAGTCCGCTCGCCGCCGATTCCACGTACCCTTCCACGCCCGTCATCTGCCCTGCGAAAAAGGTCAGCGGAGAGGAATTTAACGAAAAGTCCGCGTTGAGCACGGTCGGCGAATTTAAATAGGTGTTGCGGTGCATAACGCCGTATC
>CAMWHW010000040.1 GCA_947174175.1 uncultured Clostridia bacterium
TTGCAGCACGCGTGCGGATTGCCCTTATATAAATCTATAATAAATTTGAAAAACTTTTTCTTGTCTCTCTTGGAAGATATCTCTTTTACGGTAATCATACTTCTTTTAGTAACTCCCTTTTTTACACGGCAATATACGGAAAAGCCGACGGCTTCTCCGTATTTACATATACATATAATACCAATTTATACATTCAATGTCAACAGATTTATGGCATATCCGCCGCATTTGTCAACAAAACGTATTACATTTCACCCTTTTTATTACCTTAGTTTACTCGTTTTAACTCCAACGTTTGAACAAAGGATTTTTCGCTCTCTGACTTGCAAGAACGTCAATATCTTGAAAAGGCAAGCTTTCGTCATCGTCGTTATCATACCAAATCCACTTGACACAGTACTGCGCAAACCATTCAGTATTTTTATAAACCGTAGCAGCCACGTTGATGTCAGAATAATAATCTTTATTCGGTATTCCAACGTACATTACGGAGCCGTCAGGCTGCACTTCTTTGGTGCACGCATTTGCAAATTCTTTGTCTATTGCTTGCCACAATTCCGCAATGTCAAATCTACCGTCACGCTTAACTCTATCCTCGTCAAGTTTTATTTCCATTTTCATCATAGGCTTTCTCTCCTCTTATTCGGCAAAATTATATCATAACTTTTTTAAACTATCAACCCAAAATTGACACTGTGGAAGATACTTAAATAAACGAAAGCGCCCGCGGCCTTTACCGCTGGCGCTTTCAATCTATTAAGATTTGTTTTTTACTTTCATAAGCCTTATAACCGCGGCGCGCTCGTTTTCGTCCAGCTTGCTCTTGATATACTTGATGGTTTCTTCAAGCTGGGGTATCATAACGTATTCAAGCGCGTTTACGCGGCGCTTATTGCGCTCGATTTCCTCCGCAAGCATTCTGACCGTCTTTTCGGTTTCGGCAAGCGCAAGCATTTTGGGAAGCAGCGCGGCGGCTTTGATAACCGAATAGTCCGCCTCGCTGGTAATTTCGGGATATGCGTAAGGAAGTCCGTCGGTGGTCTTTTCGTTGACAAGCCCGATTTTGGGAACTTCCACGCCCATTACGCTTTTAACGCCGCACTCCGCCTTTACCGCGACCGACGGCATAGCAAAAGCCGTTTCGGCACGGTAAGCGGGCGTAACCGAACGCGCAACCGAAAACTGCCTTAAAGTTTCGGAAAGTTCTTTTTCCACTTCGTCCCTAAGGCGTTTGTTTTCTTTGATTAAAAGCGAAAAGCGGCGCACCATTTCATCGGATTTATCCTTTAAAAGTTTGTGACCGCGAACCGCTGTATTTAGCCGCGCTTTCAGCTTTTTAAGCTCCATACGCGTAGGGTTTACGTTAAGCCGTGCCAAATAGTTATCCCTCTGATTATTTCAAATACTTGTCTATATATGCTTGTCTGATACGTTTAAGCTCGGATACGGGCAGAATTTTCATAAGCTCCCAGCCGATATCAAGCGTTTCTTCAACTGGTCTGTTTGCTTCGAAGCCCTGGTTTATATACACCTTTTCAAAGTTTTCCGCAAACTTTGCGTACAGCTTATCGGTATCGGAAAGCGCGGCTTCGCCCAAGATGGCGGCAAGCTCCTTGCTCTCCTTTCCGCTTGCGTACGCGGCGAAAAGCTGGTTCATGGTATCGGCGTGGTCCTCTCGCGTTTTGCCCTTGCCTATACCCTTGTCTTTAAGACGGGAAAGGGACGGCAGAACGTCGATAGGCGGGTTTATACCCTTCTTATACAGGTCGCGCGAAAGCATTATCTGCCCCTCGGTGATGTAGCCCGTCAGGTCGGGTATGGGGTGGGTCTTGTCGTCCTCGGGCATGGTCAGAATGGGTATCTGCGTTATAGAGCCCTCGCAGCCGCGTATTCTGCCCGCGCGCTCGTACATAGTCGCAAGGTCGGTATACAGATAGCCGGGGTAGCCGCGCCTGCCGGGTATTTCGCGGCGCGCCGCGGAAACTTCGCGCAGCGCCTCGGCGTAGTTGGTAATGTCGGTCATTATAACGAGGACGTGCATACCGCAGGTGAACGCCAGATATTCCGCACAGGTCAACGCCATACGCGGGGTTGAAATACGCTCTACCGCGGGGTCGTTTGCAAGGTTGGTGAAGAGCACCGTTCTCTCGATTGCGCCCGTCTTTTTGAAGTCGTCAACGAAATACTGCGCTTCCTCGAAGGTAATACCGATTGCCGCGAATACAACCGCAAACTTGCTGTCCGTGCCGCGCACCTTTGCCTGCCTTGCTATCTGCGCGGCAAGCTCCGCGTGAGGAAGTCCGCTCATCGAGAATACGGGTAATTTCTGTCCCCTTACCAGTGTGTTAAGTCCGTCAATCGCGGATATTCCCGTCTGAATGAATTCGTCGGGGTAGTCACGCGCCGCGGGGTTGATGGGTTCGCCGTTTATATCCAGCACCTTTTCGGGGATAACGGGCGCGCCGCCGTCGCGGGGGTTGCCCATACCGTCGAACACTCTGCCCAGCATATCGCGCGAGCAGGCAAGCTGCTGGCTGTGTCCCGTAAAGCGCGCCTTTGCGTCCGAAATCTGTAAGCCCTGCGAGTTTTCGAAAAGCTGTACGACAGCCTTGTCGCGGTTGATTTCAAGCACCTTGCCGCGGCGGATTGTGCCGTCGTGACAGATAATATCCACAAGCTCGTTATAGGTTACGCCCTCAACGCCGTCGACCACCATAAGAGGTCCGACGACTTCACGGATGGTTTTGTATTCCTTAAACATCGTCCTCTCCTCCCTGGCAAATCGCCTTGAATTCCGCACCCATAAGCTTTAATATCTCGTCGAATTCCGAAAGGTTTTCTTCCTTGATATACTTGGAACGCCCCAGCCTTTCCTTGCTCTTGCTTGCAAGAACATCGTTTATCGACGCGAACGAAGCGACCGCTTCCCTTGCGCGCGTATCGAATTCGTAAATGAGTTTAAGCATTAAGAACTGCTTTTTCATCGACGTGTAGGTGTCTATTTCGTCGAATGCGTTCTGGTGCAGATAGTCCTCGCGGATAATCTTTGCGGTCTCCATCGTCAGCCTGTCTTTGGACGAGAGCGCGTCCATACCGACCAGTCTTACGATTTCGTTGAGTGCCGCCTCCTCCTGCAATACCGTCATTATAAACTGGCGGTACTGCGCGTATTCCACGCTGACGTTTTCGTTATACCAGTCGCGCATCTTGTCCGCGTAAAGCGAATAGCTTATAAGCCAGTCGATTGCGGGGAAATGGCGCTTATATGCAAGCGATGCCGAAAGTCCCCAGAACACTTTTACAATTCTAAGAGTTGCCTGGGAAACGGGCTCCGAAAGGTCGCCGCCCGGAGGGGAAACCGCGCCTATCGCGGTAACCGAGCCAGTGCGGGGCGTCGAGCCCAACAGCTTTACCATACCCGCGCGTTCGTAGAACTCCGCAAGTCGGCTTGCAAGGTACGCGGGGTATCCCTCGTCACCGGGCATCTCTTCAAGACGTCCGCTCATTTCGCGCAGCGCCTCCGCCCAGCGCGACGTCGAGTCCGCCATAATAGCCACGTTATATCCCATATCGCGGAAATATTCCGCAATGGTAATTCCGGTGTAAATGGAAGCTTCTCGTGCGGCTACGGGCATATCCGAAGTGTTGGCTATAAGAATAGTCCTCTTCATCAAGGGTTCGCCCGTCTTCGGGTCGATAAGCTCGGGGAATTCGTTAAGAACGTCGGTCATTTCGTTTCCGCGTTCGCCGCAGCCGACGTACACGATTATATCCGCGTCCGCCCACTTTGCAAGCTGGTGCTGAACGACCGTCTTGCCGCTTCCGAAAGGACCGGGAACGGCGGCAACGCCGCCGCGCGCAACGGGGAACAGCGTATCTATTACCCTCTGACCCGTAACCATAGGTTTGTCGGGTGTAAGCTTTTCCTTGTACGGTCTGCCCTTTCTTACGGGCCATTTTCTCAGCATACTAACGGGTTTAACGCCCGCAGCCGTCCTTATAACCGCAACCGTATCGACTATGGTAAAATCCCCTTCCTCCACGGAAACGACCTTGCCGCTTATTCCGTTGGGGACCAATATTCTGTGTTCAACTATTTCCGTTTCCTGAACGACGCCCAGAACGTCGCCTTCCGAAACCTCGTCGCCCGCCTTTACGCGCGGCGAAAAGCGCCACTTCTTTTCGCGGTCGAGATTGTTTACCGAAACGCCCCTGGATATACGCGAACCGTATTTGAAGAAGAGCGTAGTAAGCGGGCGCTGAATACCGTCGAATATTCCCGACAGAAGACCGGGGGCAAGCTCAACGGAAAGCGGTTCGCCCGTAGATACGACGTCCTCGCCGGGACCCAAGCCCGACGTTTCCTCGTATACCTGAATGGAAGCCTTATCGCCGCGCAGTTCTATAACTTCGCCGATAAGCTCCTTTTCGGAAACATGCACGACGTCGTACATCTTGCAGTCCGCCATGCCCTCCGCTATTATCAAGGGACCGGAAATTTTTACTGTTTTTCCCATAAAAAACCTCAGTTATTAAATAGAATATCGACGCCGAGCGCGCGCTCCATTGCGCTCTTTAAAAGCTCGGTGCCGTGACCCGTACTGCCGTTTTTGGACGGCACGCTTAAAATCACGGGATAAGGCTCCTCGTCAAACCTTTTCAAAAATTCGGTCAACGGTTTGGCGAGTTCCTCTGTAAGAAAAATTATCTGATAATCTTTGGCGACCTTTCTTAAAACTTCGCGCGCCTTTACCTCGTTTTCGGCGGGGAAGGTTGCAACGCCCGCCGCCCTGAAAACCATAATGCTGTCGCCGTCGCCTATGATTGCTATTTTACCTGTCATACTATACCTGCAACTTTTACCCTATCGCGCGCAAACGGCGTTTTATTTCGCCTTCCTTCATACCTGCCAGAAGGCACACGAAAAGTATTCTCACGTTGGCGTTTTCAGCGCGGCGGCGGAATACGTAATACAAAAACGGCTGGCTCTTTTGCAGCTCGTACTTCCTTGCGGTGAAGTATTCCGTTTCGTAGCTTTCGCAAATGCGTTCCGCCGAAGTCAGGGGAAGATGCGCCGCCCTGTCCGCAAGACACTTCTTTACGAACTCGTAATACGGCGTAGATTTAAAAGCCTTTAACGCCTTTTCCGTATCCTCGCCGAAAAGCAACGCAAGCTGTTTATCGGAAATCTTACCGCCCGTAACGTAGCACTTTAAAGCGTATTCCTCCTCTGCCGAACGGAGCGCCGTAAGGATATTGGTCATATCCGCTTTGGTAGTCAGAAGCTTTTTCAAAAGCCCGTTCTTCGCGCACGTTTCGTGCAGATGAACGTACAGTGCCTTTTCGAATATTATTCCTATTTCCGCGCCGGAAACTTCCGTTTGGTCCTCTTCCGAAAACAACGCCGCGCATTCCTTAACGGCTTCTCCCAAAGTTTTACCCAAGGGCGCGTAGCCGGCCGAATTAACGCAGTTTACTATAACCTCTGCGGGAATAAGTCCCGAGGGGGCAAGCATATTTTCAACGTCCAGATTGAGATAGCGCGCCTTAACCGCCGCCTTTGCGTTGTGGAAATCACGCGGGGCCAAAAGATACGCCGCCTCCGCTTTCGACGGCGCATATTCGCGAATGAACGCGTCGATAGCCGCCTCGTCCGCGGAAACCAGTTTTTCGTACTCGTATACGGACGCCGCTTCCGCACCTTTGCCGAAGCCGCTCTCCGAAACGGCGCGCAAAGCCTCCTCCGCGCCCGAATCGCAGAGCTTGAATATCTTGTCGTTTAAAAGATATTTCTCTCTGGCGGCAATAACGCCGTTCGTGTACAATAAGTCCTTACTCATCTGATATACCGGAATTAAATATAACGGAAGCTATCTCCGCCTGCTTTTGCTCCCTGTCCATAGCCAGTATCGCGCCGTAGGAAAGATTTTTGTCGGAATTTTTTCCGCAAAGCATAAACCCGCCGTCAAGCGTGGCGTGCTTGGTTGAAACCTTTAACTTTTTTTCCTTGATTACAGGAAGGGCGGCAACCGCCTGAGCATAGCGGAAATCGTCCGCAAACACCAGCTGGTCGCCCTCCTCCGCGTGCTCGTCCAAAAGCCGTTTGCTAAGGTACAGCGTTTCCCGTTCGCTTAAATTCAGAAGCTTGTCCAGAGCGCGGGCGTAAACCTGGTCGATAACGCCGCGCTTTTCGGCAAGCAGAATCTTGGCGCCGTCCAGTCTTGCCGCGGCAGCTTTTCCGTCGAAAATGCTTTCCGCCTTGGCTTTAACCTGCGCTTCGGTTCCCTGCCTGTTTCTTTCGGCTCTGGTGTTGGCTTCGGCAACGGTTGCCTTAGCTCTTTCCTCCGCCTCTTTGATAATTGCCCGCGCCTCTTCCTCGGCGTCGGAAATTATTCTTTCGACAATTGCCTGTTCACTCATAATTATTAAACGAGGGGAATTAACATTATCGAAATGATAAGTCCGAGTATTGCATAGAACTCAATCATTGCGGGATAGATGATAAGCTTACCGCCAAGCGAATCCTGCTTGCCTACCGCGTAAATACAGTTGACCGCCGATTTGCCCTGGAATATGCCCGTAACCAAACCTGCAACAGCCATAGGCATTACCGCGCCCAGCATAGCCCAGCCCTGCGCAAGAGTCAAGTCCGCCGTAATCGAGCCCGAAGCTATGATGCCGATAATAAAGCCGTAAATACCCTGCGTTGCGGGAAGCAGCACGAGAACGAGAACCTTACCGAACTTGTCGGGAGCTTCGCCCAGTACGCCCGCCGCCGCGGTACCCGTTTTAAAAAGACCGATAGCCGAACCTATGCCGCAGAGAAGCACGCAGAGCGCAACGCCTATCATAGCGACCGTGAAACCGGTGTAGCCTATCTGCGTGGCCTTTTCACCGACTTCCTGAACGATCTGCTCGCCTTCCGCCAAAAGTGATAAAAACATATAAACCTCCAAAATGTTTTTATTTATTTAACACGTAAACGTGTTTATGTTTCGAACCCAAGGGGGTAAAGAGCGAACCCTCGCCCTCGTAGAACCTGCCGTAGAACTCCACGTATTGCAGTCTTGCGTCGTGAATATACGCGCCCAAAAGCCCTATGGCAAGGTTGAATACGTGCCCTATAACCATAATCGCAACGCCCAGTATTATGAACGCGACGTTGCCGCTGCCTATCAGCGATACCGAATTGGAAGTGATTATATCGGCTATAACCGCGCCCGCAAGCATTAAGCCGTAAAGCCTTGCGTAGCTTAAAATATCCGAAGCGTAGTTTATTACGCCGTAGGCGGAGCCGAAGCCCTTTGTAAACTTGCCCAAAAGCTTTTCGTGTCTGCCCGCGGTGAAGATGGCAACCACCAGACTTGCGCCCGCAATAATGCCGCCCACCGTGGCGAGTATAGGCACGTTGAACTGCTGCACGAAGCCCGCAATCGCAAGACCAACGCCCACGGAGAACACCGCCCATACCATACCGTCGAAAATGCCGTCCCAGACTTTGCCCCTGCGCCAGCACTGAACGGCAAGGCACACGTAGCCCGCGCAAATCTGCACCACGCCGATAAGCATGCTGATTATCAGCAGTGCGGGAACGTTAATTCCCGAAAGCGACCAGCTCATATTCACGCCCTGCAAATCGGGCATTACCTTGAACGGAAGAAGCGCGAAACCGAAGAACGAATTGAACAGCACGCCCCAGATAACCGTGAATATGCCGCCGATTGCAAACACGCCGCCCAGTCTGTTTATCATAGTGTCGCGCCGCCTGTTTTTAAACCACAAAAAGCAGCCGCCTATAATCATCATCAGACCGTAACCCATGTCCGCCATTATGAAGCCCAGGAAAAGGCTGTAAAAGAACGCCATTACCGTGTTCGGGTCGAACTCGCGGGAGCTGGGCGCCGAATACATATTGGTAA
>CAMWHW010000041.1 GCA_947174175.1 uncultured Clostridia bacterium
GGCATATACGACAAGGTGTGCTAAAAAATATGCGACCTTCTTGAACCGACCAAAAAGATGAGCAAGTCGGCGGAAAACCCCAACGGTTCGATATTTATGACCGACGACAGGGACACCGTTATAAGAAAGTTCAAGCGCGCCGTTACCGACAGCGAAAACTGCATTAAATACGACCCCGAAAACAAGCCCGGCGTGAGCAACCTGCTTGCAATATACACGACATTTTCCGGTAAGAGTATGGACGAGGCGGAAAGGGAGTTCGCAGGTAAGGGCTACGGCGATTTCAAGCTTGCCGTGGGCGAAGTGGTTGCCGATAAGCTTGCGCCCGTTCAGGCTGAGCAGAAGCGCATCTTAGACGACAAGGAGTACTTGCGGGGCGTTCTTGCGGAGGGCGCGGAAAAGGCTTACAGAGTTGCGCGCAAAACGCTTTCCAAGGTCTACAAAAAGATAGGGTTCTTTCAGGCGTAATGTTCGGATATATCAACCCCGATAGTCCTTACTTATTCAAAAAGGACGAAACTTTATACAAGGCGATTTACTGCGGAATGTGCAAGTCGATAGGCGAGGGGTGCGGCAACTTTTCCAAGTCCGCGCTCACCTACGATATGGCGTTTATGTCGGCTCTTCTGCACAATATCGCCAACTGCGACGTAAAGATAGAAAAACGGCGCTGCGGTCTGCATTTAATCAAGCGCCGCTTTATGGCTAAGCCCGACAATATTTCGGTGCTTTTAGGGTGCGTGAACACCGCACTCGCCTACTACAAGCTGCTTGACGACAAGACCGACGGCGACAGAAAGGGCGCGTTTGCGTTTATGTATAAGCGCGGTTTTAAGCGCACGCTCAAACGCCATCCGCAGGTTGCGGAAATTATACAAAAGCATATGCGGGAGCAGCGAGAGCTGGAAAAGGCGGGCTGCTCGATAATAGACCAGGCTTGCGAGCCGACGGCGTTTATGATTAAGGAGCTTTCGACCTACGCGCTGGGCGAATACGCAACGCCCGCAACCGAAGCGCTGTGCTACGACATAGGCAAGTGGGTATACCTAGCCGACGCGCTGGACGACTACGACAAGGACGTCAAAAAGGGGCGTTACAACGTTCTTTACAACGCGTTCGGGTGCTCAACCAAGGCGGAGGCGGTGCAGAAGTGCGGCGAGGAAATCGACTTCATTTTCAATACGCTGTTTGCCGATATGCGCATGCAGCTTGCGAATATAAAATTTTATTTTAATCACGACTTGACCGATAATATAATATTGAGGGGTATTCCGCTGAAAACCCGCCGGCTGGTGCACGGCAAATGCGGAGAAGGTAAGAAAAAGGATAATGAACAGACGCAATCTTGAACTTTTGGGACTAACCGAGGGGGCGACCGCAGAGCAGGTCGAGGAGGCTTATTCCGCACTCCGCGCAAAGCTATTGGAGGACAGATTTTTAGAGGGCGAGGCGGGCAACGAAGCCGCTAAAATGCTGACTAAAATTCAGGTCGCTCACGACGAGCTTCTTGCCGAATTCGCACAGCTTGAAAGCGGTTCGGGCGAAAGCGACGGTTCCGCCTTTGCAAGGGTGGAAGAGCTGATAAAAGCGGGCGACTTGCAGGAAGCCCAGCGCGCTCTGGACGACTTTAACGAGCGCGGCGCACAGTGGCACTATCTGCAATCGGTGGTGTTCTACCGCAAGAACTGGGTCAACGAAAGCAAGAAGCAGCTTGAAATCGCAATGCGGCTGGACGGCGAAAACGAAAAGTACAGGCAGGCGTACGTCAAGCTGAACGAAAAGATTGCCTACGACGCGTCCAAACCAGGCGCAAACGCCGAGGGCGACAGCGTGTATAAGGGGCAGGATATGAACTCCTATTCCGACAACCAGATGGGCGGCGGGTTCTGTTCCTACTGCGTGGAGTGCTGTGCATTAAACGCCTGCTTAAATTGCCTATGCAACGGGTGTTGTCATTAAGTTATGCCTAAAAATAACCGTTCCAATTCATTCGAAATTGCGCTTTCGGGCGTGTCGTGCGCGGTGGCGGTGCTCTTTCTTGCACTCGGCATACTCAGCGGCTGGCTGCTTGCAACGGGCTATTTTATAGGAGTGGTGGCGCTTATGGTGCCGCTTGCAAAACAATTTTATAAGGGCGGTTTTCTCGCCTATGCGGGCACTTGCGTGCTCACGGTAATTATGGGTGCGGCGGCAAAGTTCTGGGACCTCGTGCCCTTTATTATGTTTTTCGGACTGCACCCCATCGTCAACGCGCTTATCGATAAAAGCAAGATTAACAAATGGATATTCCTGCCCGTCAAGGCGCTGTGGTTCGACGCTATGCTTATAGTCGGGTACTATCTTGTATTCGGCGGAGTTATGGGCGGCACGCTGTTCCCGGAAACGGTTTATCAAACTATCAACAAATATTTTTTCCTGCTGGTTTTCACCGTCGGCACCGCCGTCGGGATAATATACGACTTCCTGGTATCGCGCTGTCAGCTCGCGGTCAATGCGGTCGTTGCGCGCATCAGGAGATGAGCTTATGAAAGAACTGTTAGACAAAGCGGAAACGCTGATTGCCGAAGGCAACGCGGCGGAAGCGCAGGTAATTCTCGATCAAATTGAGGGCAAGGACGCGCGCTGGCACTTTTTGCAGAGCAGAATTTTTTCCTTGAAGAAGTGGCAGAACGAAAGCAGAAAGCAGTTGGAAATCGCAATAAAGCTAGACCCCGAAAATCAATTATATAAAGAGGAGCTTGAAAACATAAAGGAAGTTTCCAAACAAAAGCCCGTAAAAGAAAAAAAGGGCGCAGGCAAGTTTGAAGGGTTTGGCGAGGCTTGTTGTCTCAGCTGTTGCGACCTGTGTTGCGGCATCGGCGGCTCGCCGTTTTAATATTTCAATTTAAGTAAGATGGAAAAGAACAGAGAATACATAGGGGAAGTCCTCTCTCTCGGCAGCGAGGGGGAGGGCGTTATAAAGTGCGGGGACTGCACCGCGTTCGTGCCCTTTTGCCTGGTCGGCGAAAGGGTGTCCTTTAAGGCGCTTAAAGTTTCGGGCAAAGTCGCTTACGGCAAGCTTACCGAGGTGCACAGTCTTTCGCCCGACAGGGTAGAGCCCGTCTGTCCGCATTTCGAAAAGTGCGGCGGCTGTCAGTTGCAGCACGCGGCATATTCCGCACAGCTGGATTTTAAAAGACAGCTGGTGCAAAACTGCCTTAAAAAGATAGGCGGACTGGACGTCGATGTCAATCAGACGGTGTCCGGCGAAAAGCAGTACGGCTACCGCAACAAGCTTGCACTGCCCGTCGGGGTGGACGGAGATGGCAACACGGTCACGGGCTTTTTCGCGCCCCGCTCGCACCGCATAGTGCCCGTAAATTCCTGCGCGCTTCAAGCCGAATGGTCGGGCACGCTCATCTCCGCACTCACTTCTTTTATGAAGGAGGCAGGCTTGACGGGGTACGACGAAAGCACTTGTTCGGGCGATATCCGTCATCTGGTCGCGCGTGAGGTGGACGGCAGTCTGGTAGTTACCGTGGTTGCAACGTCGCGCATAAATCTTGAAAAATTCGCCGACGCGCTGGCAGACAATTTTAAAAGCTTTACGCTGTGGCTCAACGTAAATAAGGCTAAAAACAACGTGATTTTCGGTAAAGAGTGGCATATATGCCGCGGCGAAGGCTATTTTACGGGCGAGGACGAGGGCATTAAGTTCAAGGCGGGCGCCAACACCTTTTTGCAGGTCAACGACGGCGTGCGCAAGCTTTTGTACCGCGCGGTTATCGACGCGATCAAGGATAAGGATACCATTGCGGTCGATTTGTACAGCGGCGGCGGACTGCTCACCGCAATGCTCGCAAAGGCGTGCCGTTCGGCTTACGGCATTGAAATCGTGCCCGAAGCGGTTGCGTGCGCGGACGAGCTTAAAGAGTTGAACGGACTGTCGGACAGAATGTTCAATTACTGCAGCGCGGTGGAGGACAAGATTGACGAGGTGTTTGCGCTGAGCGCGGGATACAAGCGCGCTATCGTGTGCGACCCGCCGCGCAAGGGTATGGAGCGGTCGGTCATTAAAGCCGTGCTTGCAAGCGGCGCGGACAAGGTCGTACTCGTTTCCTGCAACCCCGCAACACTTGCGCGCGACCTGGGACTTCTGTGCGGCAGCTTAAAGGAGACGGACGGTCAGATAGTCAAAACCCCGTCCTATTCACCCGACAGTATAAGCGGTTTTTACCGCATATCATCCGTCACCCCGTTCGATATGTTTCCCCAGACCAAACACGTCGAGACTCTGGTGGTGCTTTCAAGATAAAAATAAAAATTATAAAGGAGATATATTATGCCTTTTATCGACAACAAACTGACCGTAAAACTTACGGAAGAAAAGAAGGAAAAAATCAAGCAGAAGCTTGGCAAGGCGGTTGCAATTCTTCACAAGGGCGAAACCTACCTGATGGTTGGTTTTCAGGAGGAATACGATCTGTATCTAGGCGGCAGGAAACTCGAAAAGGGTGCCTACGTCGAAGTAAGCCTTTACGGCAGTGCGACGCCGGACGACTATTCCAAGATGACGGGAGAGATATGCCGTATTCTCTCGGAGGAAGCGGGCATTCCCGCCGAATGCGTTTACGTCACCTATCACGGCTTGAAAGACTGGGGCTGGAACGGTACCAACTTCTGACGCGCATAGTTTACGGCACGCCTTCGCCGTATATAATCCGCTAAATTGCCCACACTGTTTGTATGGGTAAGAAGAACAGTAAAAAGATTATAAACGAAGTTTTTGAGGGCGGTGCAAGCGCCAACGAGTGTACGGGGGCGTTGCAGAAGATTTCGGTCGACCCCGAAGAGGTGGCGCGTTTCCACGCCGAATACGTCGGGGAAAAGAAAAGTAAAGTGGATAATTAAATAAAAATAACGGGACGGCAAAACTTTGCCGTCCCGTTTAATTTTTTATATATCATTTCAGCACACCGTGCTTTACGTAAAAGCTCTTCTCTCTTTCCCTGACGGGGGTGCCGCCCTCCACGACGGGGTATACCTTAGCCTTTCCGTGAACGTTGTTGACAAGCTTTGCGCTTTCAACTTCGCCCCTCTTTGCGGCAAGGTAGTAATAGTCGTAAACGTAGTCCTTAATACATTTGGCGATATATCCGCACACGCCCGTATACGCCGTTACGGGGGAGAGGTCAAACTTCGCGTATTCGCCGTTTCCTTCGCGCATCAATACCAGGTTGTCGCCCGCAATCGAAAGTTCAAGATTTGCAATGCGCCCGCCCTGCAAAAAGGTTTTGCCCTCGAAGCCTTGCGCAACGTAGCGGTGCATAGTCTCGCGGTAGCCCTTGCGCACTTTAAATTCCCATACCAGAATGAATATAAGATACGCCGGAATGAGCGCCAGCAGAATGTAGAACAGAATTACCGCCCAGTCGGTATAGCCGCGCATAATGACGGAAATCCAGATGGCAATTGCCACGCACGCCACGGTAACCACGCACATAACCACGTTGGTGATAAACGAAACTCTTTGCAGCTTTTTGAAGGTCGACTGCATTTCGGGTGCGGATAAGTCAATCATTTATAAGTCCTCTTTTGATAAAGTAATTACTGCCCGAAAAAACGGGTTTGCCGTCTGCAACCAGAATTATTTCGCGCGGTGCGCCGCCCGTATCGTCGGTGACCGCCGCTTTATCCACGCCAAGCTTTTGCGCGTTTACAAGGTAGTAAGCCTGCAAAAACCGCAACAGCTTTTCGCCCGTGGAGGAGTAGATCGACGGCGCGGCTTTGAGCGCGGACAAATCGAACGATATTTCCGCTCCGCCCCCGGCAACCGAATTGCCGTCCTTGAAGGAGGAAGGGGAAATGATAATTTCGCCCGTGTAGCCTTCGCGCGAAAGGGTGAGCGTATCGCCCGTATAGTTGACGGTAAAGCGGATATTGCTTCCCTTTAAAATATCCTCTTTGGCGTAAAACGCTTCGGCAATCGTTTGGCAAACCGTGTGGTTAAGCTCCCTGGCGGGTTTGGCGCCGAAAAAGATTAAAAAGAAAACGAACGACAGCAACGCCAGCAAATAGACGCACAGAAATGCAATATACAGTTCCCAGTTGCGTTCGGCGTATCTGGAACAAGCCGCCAGAATTACGGCGCATACTATAAGCGCTGCACAGGAAGCTACGTCTATGCACCTGTATATTGCGCGCCGCGCCAACGCGGCGGCTGTTTTGTCGCCGTCGAACTTAATCATCCTATTTGTATAATAAACCAAGCGGGGCGTTTAAGTCAAGTTAATTGCGGGCGGGCAAGGAAAAACAAAATGCCGTCCGCGCGGCAATGCGCGCGGACGGCACCGAAAATTCTCTCATATCATACTTTGTCTTTTGCGTCTTTAAATTATCTTGCGCAGGACAGGACGACGTAGGACAGTGCGTTCACACCCAGCTCCTCGTTTTCCTCTTGCAGATAGTTCAGACTATCGTAAATAAACATATATCTTACCTCCCGTAAGTTTTTGCGGCGCTTATCTTTTCCGATAAACCGCTTGTTTTTCTCGTATTTTTATCAGGCGTTTCCCTGATTTGCAAGCAGTATAGCACTTTAAAAAATGTCAGTCAATAACATTTTAAAAAATTTTGAAATTTTTAAAACTGTTAGTTTGTAACATATTTATATGAAAGTTACTATAAAATATGTTATGTTTCTTGATAATTTTTTAATGATTGTGATAAATTATCAAAACTCACAAAATTTTATAGTTTTTAACAACGGTAGGGCAGCGCAATTAAAAAGCCCCGCAGGGAAATATCCTTACGGGACTTTTTTATGGGGGAGGGATAATTACTTTTCCGCAACGTCGAGGAAAGTGGCGGGGTCTTTCTTTTCGCCGTTTTCGATTACTTCGAAGTGAAGGTGCGCTTCCTGCTTGAACTCTGCGCCGTCGGGAGCGGAAACGGTGCCTATCTGGTCGCCGCGCTTAACCTTGTCGCCCTTTTTCAGACCTTCCTTAACGTCGATATAGGAATATACCGTCTTTAAGCCGTTCGCGTGCTGAATGGTGACGTAGGTGCCGTCAAGCTTGTCGTTGAGTACGATGTCGGAAACCGTGCCGTCAAGGCAGGCAACTACCGCGGTTCCCACGTTTGCAGCCATATCCAGACCGGTGTGGAAGTGCCAGTGTCCGAGAGAAACGTCTCTGCCGAAGTCGAACGTGTTTACTACGTTCATATTGGTCACGGGCAGAACGAACGTCGTTTCGGTTCCCGTGGGCTTATCGGGCTCGCCGGGGGTGCCGGGGTCGTCGTTACCGGGATCGTCGTTGCCGGGGTTATCGGTATTGCCGGGATTGCTGGGCTTGGGCTTGTCCAGAACGTTATCGAGAGGAATATCGCTTCTGAACCAGTCGTTTGCCGCAAACACAACCGTTACGGTTATTGCCGCAACTACCAGAATGCACGCCGCTAAAATCAGATATCTGAATAAGAGTTTCTTCTTACGTGTTTTCTTTTCTTCGCTCATTTTGTTATCTCCTTTTAAAATTTAATTTATTTTCAGCTTGTGGCTTGATTATTGCCCTAACTTCAAAACTTATACAAAGCCTTTAAAAATTTTTTCAGTAGCCGCCGAATATGATGGGGGAAGCCACCGTAACGCCGCTTTCCTTCACGCAGACGTGCAGGTTTACGGTCTGACCGTACAGCGTGACCGAGTAGGGCAGACGCGCGCTGCAATAATAATTGACGCTGTCGCTCATCTCCTCGGTAAACAGTATTTCGCCGTCCACGCTCTCTATAAAAGCCTGTACGTCAAGAGAGGAAAAGGTTGCGCTTTCGCCGCACACTCCGCTCAGGGTAAGTCTTTTAAGTGCGGCAGTGTCGCGGTCCGCGTCCACCACGCGGCAGTTTTTCGAC
>CAMWHW010000042.1 GCA_947174175.1 uncultured Clostridia bacterium
ATACTTACTTAATTAAAACCGAAGAGGTCATTGGGAGTTATATCAAACCGTTTGCACAGATAGACTATCTTTTCATAATCAAGTTGAATTTTTCCCGTTTCGTATTCACTATAATCAGACTGGTACTTGTTCAGTTCATTTGCAATCTGCTTTTGCGTAATATTTTTTGCCATTCGTGCTTGTTTTAAGTTTTCGCCTACCGTTTTTGCAATCGTTTCGTTCATCATACAATTAATATAGGAATTTTTACTCTAATATTGTTGACATATAGGAAATATTCCTATATAATTTAAATATAAATGAGGAAAAATAATTTGGATATATTAAATGACAAAAACGAAGTTGAGGAAATTTCCAGTCGCTATTTATTGAATTTAGTTAAACCTATAATAGCCGAAGAGTTGGTTGCGACTTTCAGGTTTGATAGGGAGGGGCTCAGAATAGCCTTTCCCAACGGACAGAAATTTCTGTTGACGATAAAAGAAATATAAAAAGGTATCAAGGTGGTGCGTCACTCATATCGCAATTCACTTGTGGGTTTGCGGTGCAAACGGTACGAAGAAACTCCGTCTTAAACCCGAGTAAAACGGCTAAGACACTCCGGTTTAATTCCGAGATAACAGTAAGGACTTTTGTACTCGACAGCCGGCTCTTTAAAAACGCACCATATGATATATAGCGTAAGGGTAGTTTTGCCTTTGCGCTATTTTTTTGCAGTTAAAAAATTTCTCCGTAAATTCACTTTAAAAACCTTGTTAATTTTTTGCGCGTTTGATATAATTTTTAGGAAATGCTTGCGGGCATTATTCACTTTTTAAGGTGCTTTTATGGAAGAGCTGACTACTAAGGTCGAAAACGGTGAGGAGAACGTAACGGAGGGCGCAACTGCCGCGCTCCCCGAGTTTGCCGTTAAGATGGACAAGGTCGGCTTTTCTTATGCCGACGGACAGCCCAACGCGGTAAACGACGTTTCGCTGGAAGTTAAGCGCGGCGAATTTCTTGCCGTGCTCGGTCACAACGGAAGCGGCAAGTCCACGCTTGCAAGGCTTATCTGCGGACTACTGACTGCCGATACGGGCAGTATAAGCGTGTGGGGTTACGACCCCGCCGATAAGGAACAGCTTGGCGAAGTGCGCGCGCACGCGGGAGTGGTTTTCCAGAATCCCGACAACCAGATGGTGGCTTCCATAGTCGAGGACGATATTGCTTTCGGTCCCGAAAATCTTGGCGTTCCGCGCGACGAAATCGGCGAAAGAATAAGCTGGGCGCTTTCCGCCGTCGGTATGGAAGAGTACAGACACTCCACCCCGACCAGACTTTCGGGCGGTCAGAAACAGCGCATTGCGGTTGCGGGCGTGCTTGCAATCAAGCCCGACGTTTTGATTCTGGACGAGAGCACGGCAATGCTCGACCCGCGCGGCAGAAGGGAAGTGACCGAGGTCGCCGCCCGCCTGAACAGGGAAGAGGGCATGACCGTCATTTTAATCACGCACTTTATGGAGGAAGCTCTGCTTGCCGACCGCGCGGTTATTATGAACAAGGGGGAGATAGTTGCGTGCGGCGCTCCGCAGGAAATTTTCGAACGCGGAGAACAGCTTGAAACCTATAATTTGTGTCTGCCCGAGATAGGTGAAATCTGCAATAAAATCAAGGCGGCGGGCATAAATATTCCCACCTGTCTGCGCCCCGCGGAGCTTGCCTCCGAACTCAAAAAGCAGGCGGATATACGCGGCTTTAATCCCCGCCCGTCCGCGCAGACGGACGACGCGCCCGACGAAAATCAAGCGCGTGAGTGGGATATCGATATCAGCAATTTAACCTACACGTATTCGGCGAAATCGCCCTTTGCAACGCAGGCGTTAAAGGGCGTGAATCTGCACATATCCGAGGGCGAATTTTTCGGAATTATAGGTCACACGGGCAGCGGCAAGTCCACGCTCGTACAGCACCTCAACGCGCTCATCAAACTGCCGCAGGCGCAGAAGCATTATAAAAAACCCAAGGTCAAAAAGGGGCAGACGCCTCCGCCCGAAAGCTCGCTCGTAATCGGCAAGTACGACCTTTCCAGAAGGAAGTGCGACTGGCGCAATCTGCGTGCGGACGTAGGTATGGTCTTTCAGTATCCCGAATATCAGCTGTTCGCAGAAACGGTGTTTGCCGACGTTGCTTTCGGCTTGAAAAATTTCCGCCCCGGTCTTTCCAAAGAGGAGGTTGCGCAGGCTGTAAAAGAGAGTCTGGAAGCGGTTGGCTTGAACTACGACGAGGTGCAGGACAAGTCGCCCTTCGACTTGTCTGGCGGTCAGAAAAGGCGCGTGGCAATTGCGGGCGTAATAGTAACCAAGCCCAAAATTTTGGTTTTGGACGAACCCGCGGCGGGGCTGGACCCTCTCGGCAAAAGGGAGATTATGAAGCTGCTTCATTCGCTTCACGGCGACTGGTGCAAGACGGTAATAATCGTCTCCCACGATATGGACGAAATAGCCGAAAACTGCACGCGTGCGTGCGTCGTTTCAAACGGTCAGATCGTCGCGTGCGACAAGCCCGCGGGGCTGTTTAAAAGGGCGGAGGAATTGCAGGCTTTGGGGCTGGACGTTCCCGTTACCGCCAAGATATGTGCGGAGTTATTCGCATTGGGACTTGATTTGGAGTGTGATTTTACGTCGCGCGATTTTGCCGCGGCGGTGATTTCCGCGCTCGGGGGAGGCGGCAATGCTTAACGACGTTACCTTCGGGCAATACTATCCCACAAAGTCCTTCGTGCACAGGCTCGACCCCCGCGTAAAACTGCTGTTTTTAATCGCGTATATAGTTATGCTTTTCGTCGCAAATTCGTTCTACGGACTTGCGCTTTGCGGACTGATTTTAGTAATCGCAACCATAGCCGCGCGCGTGCCCGTCGGATCGGTACTGCGCTCCGTAAAAGGCGTAATATTCATACTTGCGTTCACGTCGATTCTGAATATTTTCTTCCACGGCGGCACCAACCTGCTGTGGGAGTGGCGCTTCATTCATATCTATTTAGAGGGCATAATATTCGCGGTCTTTCTGACCTTACGACTGTTTTTCCTGGTTATGGGTTCGGCGCTCTTAACGCTCACCACGACGCCCGTCAACCTCACCGACGGACTGGAAAGTTTGCTGTTTCCGCTCACGCTCATTAAAATACCCGTGCACGTTCTCGCGCTGATAATGTCCATCGCGCTCAGATTTATTCCCACGCTTATGGACGAAACCAACCGCATAATTTCCGCGCAGAAGGCAAGGGGCGCAAGCTTCGATACGGGCAATATTTTCAAGCGCGTAAAGGCAATCGTTCCCGTGCTTATTCCGCTGCTCATCAGCGCGTTCCGCAGGGCGGAGGAGCTGGGCGACGCAATGGACGTCCGCTGCTATTCCAGCGGTAAAAAACGCACCAAATACAAAAAGCTGAAATTCACGGGGCGCGACGTCGTTGCGGTTATTTTCGCCGCGGCAATGATAGCCGGCGTAATTCTTTTCAACATTTACGGCTACCGCATTTGCCCGCAGATATACGGCTATATGGTGATTGCATGAAAAGGTATATTCTGACGGTTTCATACGACGGCACCGATTATTGCGGCTGGCAGGTTCAGCCTAACGGCAAGACGGTGCAGGAGGTGTTGAACGACGCCGTTTTCAAAGCGTTCGGCGAGCGCGCGGTTGTCAAAGCGAGCGGCAGAACGGACGCGGGAGTGCATGCGCGGGCACAGGTCTGTCAGGTGGACCTGAACGCGGACATTGCGGGTGAAAAGCTTGCCGACGCGCTCAACGCGCGGCTGCCCGACGATATAAGCGTTTTAAATTCCACTGCCGTGCCTGATACGGTCGATATCCAGAGTATAGCAAAAGCAAAAACGTACCGCTATTATCTGTATTTCTGTCAGCGGAAAAAGCCGCTTTTGGAACGGTATTCTACCTGGATAAAGGGTGAGCCCGATATTGAAAAAATGCGGGAAGCGGCTGAAATATTATGCGGCGAGCACGACTTTAAGGCATACTGTGCAAGCGGTTCGCAGGTCAAAACGACAGTGCGCAAAATTTTTTCCCTGAAAGTGGAAGAACAGCCCGTGCCTCCCGATTGCAAGGTTGTGTATATCGAGGCGTACGGAAACGGCTTTTTATACAATATGGTGCGTACCATTGCGGGCACGATACTCTGGTATTCGCAGGGTAAGCTTACCAAAGAAGATTTGTACGAAACGCTTAAAGGCAACCGCAATAAGGTTGGTAAAACTATGCCCGCAAAGGGTCTGGTGTTATACAGCGTGGGCTACGGAGCCAAAGTTGAATACGACGGTTACGACGACTGAAATTTTACACAATTTTCACCTAACCGTTTTAATATTTATACACACGGACTATAAAATAAATAAGTAAACCCAAGAGAGGTTTTTTTATGGAATTTTTTGAAATAGCAGGCATTGCTGAAGCGGCGTTTTTCAGCGACGTATACAAGCGCTATATGTGGGCGTATCTGCTCATAGCGGGGCTTGTGTTCGCAATGCTTTACGTCTTTAAGGCGGTCGCCCTTTTCACCATTGCAAGAAGGGAGGGTTACAAGAACCGCTGGATGGCGTTCGTGCCGTTCGTCAACACCTACTATATAGGCGTGGTGTCGGACAAGAACAGAATTTACGGTTCCAAGCCGCAGTATATATCGCTTGCGGCGGCGCTCGTGGAAGCCGCTTACGCAGGTCTGGGTATTCTGTATTACGTTGCAAAATTTCTTATTTTCAAGGGCGGATACGCTGCGCCCGAATACAGCACATTCGTGCTGGCAGGCGGCACGACGATGGAAATACCCAACGGCAGCTACAACGCCGTCAACCTGCCCGAAAGTCTGGACTGGGCGTGGTGGGTGTTAAGCCACTTGCAGGACTATATAATGTACTGGGTGCAGCTTGCCTATATCATTTTAAACGCGTTCGTGCTCATTGCGTTTTTCCGCACTTACGCTTCGTCAAGGTATATTCTGTTCGCAATTTTATGCGTGCTTCTTCCCGTTACGGGCATAGTTATGTTTGCGGTAAGAAACAACAAGGGCAAGAACTATATGGAGTATATCAAGGAACAGCAGCAGCGCCAGTACCGCATGTATCAGGAATATATGCGTAACGGTCAGGGCGGACAGTTCGGTCCCGGCGGACCCTACGGACAGGGCGGAAGCTATTACGGAGGCAACGCCGACCCCTATGCGCAGCAGCGGCAGAACACGCCCCCCGACGACCCTTTCGGCGGTCTGGGCGCTTCGGACGGTTCGTCGCAGAACGGCGGCGACAGCGGCAGTGCCGACCCCTTTGACGATTTGAAAAACTGAAATAAAATTTTAAAAAGCGGGAGTGCAAATTCCCGCTTTTGTATTGCAAAAATTTTTGGGGCGTGCTATAATCTGGGTATAAGAAATTTTTATGGTTAAATTGATTTGAAATATGGCAGAGGTATTGATTTCGGCGATAAGCACGCCCCCGGGAGTGGGCGGCGTGGCAATAGTCAGGGTGAGCGGTCAAGGCGCGCTTTGTCTTGCGGAAAAAATATTTTCACCGTCGGGCAAAACGTCGGTTAAAGATTTCACGCCCAACTATATGTACACGGGCAATATTCTCTGCGACGGCTTTTCCGACTACGGAATGTGCGTGTATTTCAAGGCGCCAAAAAGCTACACGGGGGAGGACGTCGTAGAATTTTACTGCCACGGCGGCACGGAGATTGCTCGCGGCGTTTTAAAGGCAACGCTTAATGCGGGCGCGCGTACGGCAGAGCGCGGAGAGTTTACCAAGCGCGCGTTCATAAACGGCAAACTTTCGCTGTCGTCGGCGGAGGGCGTTATAGATATGATTAACGCCGAAAGCCTTGCCGAAGTGCGCGCGGGCGGTTTGCTGTACTCCGAAAAGCTGACTGCCGAGATTAAAAAAATACAGTCCTCGCTTACCGATATTCTGGCGGGCATTGCCGCCGACACCGACTATCCCGAGGAGGATATAGACAAGTGCGAGCTTGCCTCGCTTTCAACCGATTTGCAGGCTATCTGCACCTCTCTGGACGGCTTAATTACGGCATATTCGGGGGGTAAACTCATAAAAAGCGGCGTTTCTGTCGCAATTTGCGGTGCGCCAAACGTCGGCAAGTCGTCCCTTCTTAACGCGCTTCTGGGTTATGATAAGGCAATCGTTTCACCCGTTGCTGGCACCACGCGCGACGCGGTCGAGGGCACTATAATTATCGACGGAGTAAAGTATCACTTAACCGATACGGCGGGCATAAGGGAGCAGGCGGGCGACATCGAAAGCATAGGAATCGAGCGCGCCAAACGCGCCGTAAACACTGCCGACGTCGTCGTGTGCGTTTCGGACTGCGCAGACTTTTCCGCGGCGGACGGAGTGGAAGCGGACAGACTTTTAAAGGTCTTTTCCAAGGTGGACGGCAGTAAAGCGTTCGGCGGTTACGACGTCGCTATATCCTCGCTCACGGGCGCGGGACTTGAAGAATTAAAAAATAAGCTCGCGGCTAAGGCGACGGGCGGAAGGTCGCTGGACAACGCCTACGTCATTGAAGAGAGGCACTATTCCGCGTTGAAGCGCGCAAGGGAAAAGCTTGCCGCGGCGGTTGCGGGTATGCAAAGTTTTCCTTTGGATATAATCTCTCTCGACGTACGCGAGGGGTGGCGCATACTCGGCGAAATCACGGGCGAGACCGCCGACGAGGAAATTATAAACACGGTATTTGCAAAGTTCTGTGTGGGTAAATAAGGAGTGTAAAATATGGTTAATCTCGAATTGTACAGAGTGTTTTATACCGTTGCAAAATTCGGCAGTTCTACGCGCGCGGCGGAGGAGCTTTTTATATCCCAGCCCGCCGTTTCTCAGGCGATAAAGCAGCTTGAAAACCAGCTCGGCACGACTCTGTTCAATCGCACCCATATGGGTATGGAGCTTTCCACGCAGGGCGGCAAACTGATATTCAAACAGGTGGAGGAAGCGCTCGCATTGTTGGACGACGCCGAGAGCAAGCTTTTGGAGCTTAAAACGACCGCGACTGGCACAATAAGGATAGGTGCAACCGACGCCATTTTCTCGCACATACTCGCGGATAAAATCGTGGCTTACAACCAGAAATATCCCGCGGTAAAGTTCGAGCTTTTAACGGGCACCACGCCCGAAACGCTTGACCAGCTGAAAGAGGGCAAGTGCGACGTCGGGTTTATAAATCTGCCCGTCGACGACAAGGACGTCAATTTTACGGGAACGGTCGCGCACCTTTCGGACGTCTTCGTCGCAGGCGGAAAATTCGGGCATCTCAAAGGCAAAAAGGTCAACCTTGCGGACTTGCAGGGCTATCCGCTTTTAATGATAGAAAGCAACACCATTGCGCGCCGAGCGCTGTCCGCGTA
Source organism: uncultured Clostridia bacterium (assembly GCA_947174175.1). Lineage (GTDB taxonomy): Bacteria > Bacillota > Clostridia > Christensenellales > Borkfalkiaceae > Coproplasma. Next base: position 7,409 of record CAMWHW010000042.1, read on the forward strand.
TACGCAGACCCTCGGCATACAGCTCCACCCCGACATAGAGGTGGAAAACTGGGATCTGATGATGAAGTTCGCAAGCAGCGGCATGGGCATAGGCTGCGTTCCGCGCGAGTACGCCGCGCCCCTTCTTGAAAGCGGAGAGCTGTTCGAAGTGGACGTCGTGCCCCATTTACCCGTGCGCGGCGTGGGTATAGCGCTTCCCAAAAACACCCCCGTGCAGTAC